>DATKKY010000173.1:0-4809 GCA_035542695.1 bacterium
TCACACCCGAGTGGACGCACGGTCCCAGCTCGTGGAGCTGGTCGCACATCGTGACCTACCCGAATGGCAAGCGCGCGATCATCACGCTCTATCGCAATAAGAAGGGTGAACTCTGCTGGAGGGCGTAATGGACACGCTGCCCCTGTTGATAGTGACGGCGCTCTACATCTGGCAGGCCATCAACTTCGGCCTCTCGAACTGGCCGGGGTGCTTGATCTTCACCGGCTACGCCATCGCGAATGTCGGGATGCTCTACTTGACCCGGAGGCTTTGATGAAGAATTGGATACAGACCTACACCGGCAAGAAGTTCGAGCTGCTCTCGCCGACCCCGGATATGTTTGACCCGCTCGACATCGCGCACGCGCTTTCCATGCTGTGCCGCTACACCGGTCACGTTGATCGGTTCTATAGCGTCGCGGAGCACTCGCTCATGATGAGCTGGTACTGCCCGGCGGAGCTAGGCTTCGTTGCCCTCATGCACGACGCGACGGAGGCCTATGTCAACGATCTGAGCAAGCCGCTCAAGGATCTGCTGCCTTCGTATGAAGTGATCGAGCGCAACATCTACCTGGCCTTGGCCGAGCGTTTCAATCTTCCCGAGAACCTGCCGGCGGAGATCAAGACCGCAGACAGGCGGATGCTCATCACCGAGCACAAGCTCCTTATGAAGACGCCGCCCGACACTTGGGGCTATGAGGGCTACGCGCCATTCAACATCGACGGCTTCTCGCTGTTCACACCGCGAGAGGCGAAGGCTATTTTCCTTGATCGTTTCTATGAACTAGGAGGCAAGTGATGGAGGCAAAATTGGAGAAGCTTACGCGGATGAGCCCCGAGCTGGAGGCCGAAGTCAAAGCGGTTCCCCGTGGCCAAGGTGAGAAGTTCGATGCAGGGAAGATCGATCTCCTCACGCTCTTCACCTATTTCCCTCGCGCGCTCGCGGCCGTCGCCACGGTGAGCGAGTACGGCCTGCGCAAATACGCAAGCTCGAACGCCACGGGCTCGGGCTGGCAGAAGGTCCCGGACGGAATGCGCCGCTATGGCGCTGCCCTCCTCCGCCATCTACGGCTCCAGGCCAAGGGCGAGGACTATGACGACCAGGATAGCGGCCTGGCACACTCTGCCCAAGTTGCCTGGAACGCGCTCGCCGTGTTAGAGCTGGCGCTCCGGGATGAAGTGATTGCAAACCGCCGCGGTAATGAAATCGAGATGCGCGACGGCAAGCCCTATCCTGTCCTCCACACCACGAAGGTGATTGATGTTTAAGCGCCTCACTCAATTCCTCCGGGAAGTCAAAGCGAAGGCCGCGCCGCTCAAGCTCACCCAGCAGCAATGCGCGGTGAAGGCGATGGGCATGAAGGCGGAGGGCCGGATCATCCCTGATCCATTCCCCGTCCTCAACATGAGCGCGGCCGAGCGTCGGGCTCTGGCGCCGAAGCCAACCATGCTCTACGCCAATCCCGGCCCGAATCGTCACAAGCGTCGGCATCCGGCGTGGTCCTCTGCTGGCCAGCCCTATAAGAAGAACAAGCCCTTTAGGGGCAAGGTCCGGGAGTTGCCAGCATGGAAGTAACGATCGAGGAGAAGAACGGGCACAAGATGGTCGTGGCCCGTCCTGGGACCCAGTACGGCATCCCCGAACACATGACACCGCTGGAGGCGGAGAAGCTCGCGGACGAGCTTCGTAAGGCCGCGCAGACCTGCCGTGGCGGCGTGAAGCGGAAACAGCTCGGCGATTACTAGAGCCGCTTGCCCGGCGCTCCGCTCTTGATGTCGAAGGAGCGGAGCCCGGCGAGCCCTAGGCCGATCGTGATGAGCGGCGCCATATCCGGGTTCGGGATCTTCACCCCCGCGTGGCACAGATCGGCGATGAACTGGGCATAAGGCGCCAGGAAGTACTCGTTAAAGAGCGCTAGCACACAGCACCACATCATCCCCGGCCGTGGCCCCGAGACAAAGACGTTCGAGTTCGCAGCCTCGATCTTATTAATCTCAAGCTGGCCCTGGAGGAGCTGCTGCCCGAGCTGGCTCTCCTGAAGCTGGACGGCGATCTGGGCCTTCTCGGCTTCGGTCTTGTCCGGCCAGATCTTATTAACGACGTTGTTGATGAGGCTGGCGACGCCGCCGGCCCCGAAGATGTCTACGATCGAATCGCTCACTGCACTGGTCCTTTGGTGGCGCGCTCGAACGCGGCCCGGTTGTTGTCGGCGAGCGCCTGCCGCTGCTCGGGTGTGAGCATGGCCAAGATGCGCTCCTTGTAAGCATCGTCATCCGCGGCGGTCGAGCCCTTGGGCGGGTCGATAGGCCAGCGGCTCAACCAGGTCACGAGGACGCGCTGCCCATCCCATTCGTCAATGAACGTCTCAGACGCCTTCAGGCGGTCCGCTATGCGCGGGAGATGGCCGAAGCACGCCACAGCAAGGCCAGCCACCATCTGCGGCGTAGGCTCCTCTGTGGGGTTCAGGGGCACCACCATGTAGTGGACGTCCTCGTCCAGCTTCAGGCGCTCAGGGATCGAGGCCGATAAATCCCCCTTGGGGTCCACCGGGATCATCGGGGGCTCGCGAGAAGGAAGAGCCGGCGTAACCAGCCGCGGCCGTAGAGATCGAAGCCTACGGTGTTCGTATAGCGCACCGCGCGGCTCGCCATATAGGTCGCGCAGAGCTGGCGAAGATCCTGCCCCGCAACCGCCAGTAGGGTATTGATCCCAATCACCCCATCCTGCTGGACCCCGAGTGCGCCCTGCAACATCAAGGCGGCGTAGTAACCACCCTGATTGAAGGCAGCGTCCGCGACGTAGAGCGCGAGCGGCGCCGGCAGGTCCTCGCCCCGAACCAGATTCCAGTAGCGCTTCTCGAAGAGATCGGCGGCGTCCGCCCAAGTGAGGTTGGCGATGTCGAGCCCAGGATTGGCCTTAGCCGAAATGCCGTATTTGGTGAGCCCACCCGAATCCGAGACTAGCTTGTCTCCACCCTCAATCGCTGAGATGATGGTGAAGGCAGCGTTACTTTTGGCTGTCATCCTTCTGGTCCCTCCGGCTACGATCTTGGAACCCCCAGACGATTTGCAGCCCGAACCAAATGGCTGTAATCGCAGTCGAGATCGCCGGCAGGAAACCGGAGAAGTGGCCGATCAGGGCCAAGATACTGGCCCCGTCACCCATGGCGCTCGCCTGTTGGAGATGTTCCTTAGTCAGCATAATTCGACCTTAACGTAGGCAGAACTTCCGTGTCAAGTTTACGGAGCTTAACCGATGCTGATTGCGGCCATGCGGATCTGGGCGGAAGAGCCATAATTTGCGGTGATCGTATTAGCCTGGTAGCCCTGTGTCGGGGTAAGGTTCGTGAAGAGCTGGCCAGCCTCTGCGGAGCCTGTGGCCGTCGCGCCACCGGTTGCACCGCTGATCGAGGAAGGCAATTGCGTCCCGTTCTCCTGGGCCACCGCACCAATGATGATGCCGGTCGGCGAGACGCAGGTAGCACCTAAGGCTTTGCTGGTTCCGGTCGCGTCGCCATAGTCCGGCACGCAGCCGGCGATCCCACCCGAGACTTCGAACACGGCCAGCACGCACGCTGTCGTCGTGGAAAGTGGCGTCTGCGTTGTGCTCTCGCCTGCACCTGCGATCTTCCATAGCACGCGCGAGAAGTTCGCGCCGCCCGAGTCAGCGGTCCAGCCTTCGTGCCAGCCGCTTCCTGCCGAGACGTTGCCCTTAAGCTGGAAGCAAATAAGGAGGTTGCCATGCGTCGGCGCGGAGCCCATCGTCACGGTGCTGATAGACGAGCCGGCATTGATCGCGGACTGCACGACCGTCGGTGTTGAGCCGCCCCCGCCGCCAGTCGAGACTTGCTGCCATCCACCCTCGGGCGACCAGAAGAGCGTGTCGCCGGCCGCGAGGCTCGCTTTCTTCAAAATGTAAGTCGTGCCGTTGGCGTTATAGCGGATCGTGACAATCCGGGTGGCCGTGTCCTCGTTGAAGACATGGATGGTGCGGATCAAGCGCTGCGTGCTGGAGGCTGGCGCAGCCGTGATATCAACCGCCGTCGTGCCATTGAGAGCGGAGACCGAACGGCTCGGCGAGAATGTAGAAGATGTGATGTCGGCCCAGGTGACAACGACCTTCGGCTCCGTCGTCGCGGCCGAGGCGTCCGAGAGGGCTTGCAGCTTGTCTGTCGTGGCGCTCAGGACTATTGACATTTACATCCCCATCCATTGACGCGCCAGGACCTCAGGCTGGGACGCGCCACCGCCGCCACCCGAGGGCGTCTCCCAATCCACGTTATAGTCGGTCCCATCCACCTTCGTGAGAACCTGGCCCGTGGTCCCACCTGCTGGCAAGATCCGGTTGAGGATGCCGAGCGCGCCAAGAACGCCATTCGCCGTAGCCTGCTTGAAGAGCCCGAACATGAAGGCCGTGACGACCTGCATTGTCGCCGGGCCTTTGCCGGCACTCGTGCGGCCAACGACGCCCGATCCTGGAACGCTTTGCAGGACGGTTGCGGGCTGGTCTACATTCCCGGCGGCGACGTTCTGGCTCATTAGAAGGCTGAGGCTCCGCCGAATACGAGCCCATTAAGGCGAACGCCAGCGAGGAAGGTCTTCTTGGTCCAACTGGCCGCGACAAAATCAAGCGTGCTGCCGAGTGCCGAGCCGAGCGTCTTCTCCTGCGCGGTGTTCGAGGCCAGGGTTCCAGCCGCCGCGGTGCCAAGGCCAAAGGTGTTCGAGGCGTGCGTGTTGCGCAGGACGAGCCAATAGGTTCCCGGCGCGAGGTAAGTGGGTGATGCCGCGTTGCTGCTCACCGCCGCTGCAC
>DATKKY010000174.1:0-8257 GCA_035542695.1 bacterium
GAGAACTGCCATGGAATCGCGGCTTGACCAATTCCGGGCATATCGCGAAAAGATGAACGAGCGAATCCTGAAGGGCGGCCACCTGGGGACGATGCGCTTCTTCCGGCTGGATGCCGCGGCTTATGAGGACGGAGCGCTGACCGCCAAGACCAAGGAACTGCTCGGCCTGGTGGCTTCCACAGTCCTGAGATGTAACGACTGCATTGACTACCACCTTGGCGAATGCGTCAAGGCTGGTGTGAGCGATGCCGAGCTTTACGACGCGCTCAACGTGGCACTCGTCGTAGGCGGCAGCATCGTCATTCCCCATCTTCGCCATGCTTACGAGACCATCGACCTCTTGAGGAAAGCCTAGACGGCCGGCCGGGTTCCCGGGGCAAGCCAGGTGCAGGGCACAAGGCAGTCTTCGGGATTCTCGGTGCCGTGGCTGCCGCGCAATCCGAGCGGAGGCTCGTCAACATCATGGTGTCCGTGGTCGGCTAGGATAATGAGGCCATAGCCAAGCGGACCAAGGTGCTCGGCGAGGCGCCTGAGCCTCTCGTCGGTCCCCCGAAGCATTGGGACGACCGAAGGCGACGACGGGCCGAACTCGTGGAATACATCATCCACCCTGCCCAACTGAGCTATCACGAATTCAGGCTTCGCGCCGCTCGTGACCTTCAGAATGGTGGCCACGACATCGTCATCGGTTCCTTGACCGCAGTCACCCCAGATGTCGGCGAAACGCCCCAGCAGCTCTGACCCGGTGTAGCCGGCCAAGCCAACGCCCGCGCTCCGCCAGCCCACCGCGCGGACCACGTCGAAGAGCGTCTCAGCACCGAAGCTATCGTGGAAGCTCTCGACGCCGTGGCCGGCAGCATCGGTCCCCGTCAGCATGGTCGCGAAGTTGACTGGCGTAATCGAGGGCATCACTGAGGACAGCGTCACATTGTTCGCCCCGTGAAGCGCGTTCAGGAACGGCATCTCATGTTGCCACAGCTGCCACGCGTGAAGCCCCAGCCCGTCGGGGACAACCATGGCCACCCTCGCCACGCCACGAAGGCCCGCAGCAACCGCTGGGATTGGACAGCCGGTCGCTCCTGCCGGCGCGGGCAGTCCCAGAACTGCGCTCACCGTAGGGGCGACGTCGGTCATGGAGTAGACTTGGGATGTCAAGCGGCGCTACGTCCTTTCGGGCTGCCAGGCGGGGCCGTGGCGTCGGCCTCTATACTATGATGTTGAGATCGCGTCCGCACTTGTGGCACTTGCGCCCATCCAGCCCGGCATTCCGAGAGACGAAGCCTGACCGCTCTATCACCATTTCCCCGCAGGCCGGGCAATAGGTGTGCTCGTACTTGCCCGCGGGGAGATTGCCCGCGTAAACGTACTTGAGTCCGCTCGCCTTGCCGATCTCGGCGGCATCAAAGATGGTCTCTGAAGGCGTCCATCCCCGGTCGTGCTGCTTGTAGTCGGGATGGAAACGCGACACGTGCCAGGGAATACCGGGCGACACCGAGGCGATGAAGTCCGCCAGTTTGGTCAATTCCTCCCGGCCGTCGTTCTCGCCAGGAATCACGAGCGTAGTGATCTCGATGAAGATACCCTTCTCGTACATCATTTTGATGGCACTCAGCACCGGGGCCAGGCGCGCCCCGCAACGTTTCTGATAGAATTCATCGCTGAAGGACTTGAGGTCCACGTTGGCAGCATCCACAAGACCCGCCATCTTCTCGATGGTCTCCGAGGTCTGATATCCATTGGTGACAAAGATGTTCTTGAGGCCCGCTTGCTTCGCCAACCCCGCTGTCTCATACGCAAACTCGAAGAAGATGGTCGGCTCGGTATAGGTGTAAGATATGCTTGCGCACCGATGAGCTCGCGCTGCACCCACTATCTCTGCGGGAGTGGCTTCCTCCCCCTCGATGCCGCCGCCGTCGTGAGTGGCCTGCGAGATCTGCCAGTTCTGGCAGAAATCACAGAAGAAGTTGCAGCCTGCCGCAGCGATTGAGTAAGAGAGGGTTCCGGGCAGGAAGTTATAGAGTGGCTTCTTCTCGATGGGATCGATGGCCGCGGACACCAGCTTGCCGTAGTTGAGGCTATAGAGCGTGCCTTTGGAATTGAGCCGCACGCCGCACAGCCCGCGCTTGCCTTCCTCAATCACGCAGCGGTGCGCGCACAGAACGCACAGTGCCTTGCCGTCCTTCGCCTTCCACAGCATGGCTTCCTTCATCGCACCGGCCCTCTTCCATGTCCCAAGCCAATTCTACCCGCCTCGCGCGCCTAAGTAAAGCCCGACACCGCTAAGGGCCGAGACAGCCGGATAGCCCGGAGGGCGTGAGGTTTCAACCGAAGGGCTACCGGCGACGACGCCCCCAACCACGGTGCCGAGGTCTCCCACAAACACCAATTGACATCCCCGTCCACCTTAGTAAGATACAGGCGGACCGGCCAGGAGGATGGCATGCGGCCTTCACCGATCGAGGAGATCATCAGTTTCGCGCGCGAAAAGGAGCGCGAGTCAATCCTCTTCTACGATGATCTGGCCAAGAAGATAGAGAACCCCGTGCTCAAGGAAACCATCCTGGCCATGGCTGACCAGGAACGCAAACACGAGAAGCTGCTGAAGAATCTGACGCCCACGAATCTCCAGACCCTGGTAAGCCCAGACTCGCCCGACATGAAGATCAGCGATTACCTGGTCGAGGTCGAACCCTCAAGGGACATGTCTTACCAGGAGATCCTCATAGTTGCCATGAAGCGCGAAGAGAAATCGTACGCGCTTTATTCCGACCTGGAGTCGCGAGCTGCCGATACTGCCACGCGCAAGCTCTTCGGTTTGCTCAAGGGCGAGGAACTCAAACACAAAGCCACACTCGAGAGGGAGTACGAAGGGCGCGTGCTCTCGGAAGGATAGGTCTTGCGGCTTACCCTGCGTATCCTGATCGTGACCACGCTCGTTGCCTTGCTTGTCTCGTCCCCGTCGCTGGCCATGAGGAGACTCGGCCTCGAGGCAGGCTACGTCGCAACCTCCCAGGCAAGATACGGGTCGGGCCTCATATCGGGATTGACCATCATGGAGGGTGTGGGTAGGTTTGGCTTTGGAATAGCTCTCCAGCGACTGGCCAACGGATACACCTCCGAAAGATTGGTGCTGGATACGCGTACCAACAAGTGGGTGACCTACAGGTACCCGGATCACATTTCCGACTTCTTTGTGACCATAATGGGCACTTACATGCGGGAGAGCCACGACAAGGGGGCGCTGCTGACGGCGTGTCTCGGGCCTCAGGTTCACTTCCTTACGGCCGACGGGGAATACTACATAAGGGGATCTACGGTGACCGCGCGGGACTCCCGGCTGGGAATCGGCGCCATGCTCCGCTATGAACGGGTGATCAGCATGTTCGGCAAAACTACATTTGTGACCGCCGCTGGCCTGTCGTGGATGCAGTCAGGCATCGAGCCCATCGATGAGTACGCTACGCCGGCTGAAGGCATGACTTCGGCGTGGATCACCGTGGGATTGGCTTTCCCCATCTAGAAGAAGGCACTCAAGCTCAGATCTTAAGAACCCGGGCTTTAACAATCGAGGCTTCAACAATCCAAGTAGAGGTCTATCTCGTAAGGATGAGGATGCAGCCTCACGGGATAAACCTCCAGATTGTACTTGAGATCTATCCAGGTCTTTATCAGATCCTCGGTGAAGACCCCGCCCTCAAGCAGGAACTTGTAATCCGCTCTTAGGGCTTCAAGGGCTTCGTGCAGATCGAAGGGGACGGCGGTTATACCCTCGGCCTTGAGGTCGGTCACTTTGAAGGCATCCTGGTCAAACGGCCCAAAGCCGGCCTTCTCGGGATCGATCCTCCGCCTTATGCCATCAAGGCCCGCCATCAGCATCGCGGCCGTGGCCAGGTATGGATTGGACGCGGCATCCGACGGCCTGAACTCGACGCGGGCATCCTGTTCGACCGGGCTTCCCTTGGGAATTCGCACCGCCGCGCTCCGGTTGGCAATGGCATAAGTGAAACACACGGGAGCCTCGTAACCCGGGACCAGCCGCTTATAGGAGTTGGTGCTGGGACAAGTCAGCGCGAGCAGCGCGCGCCCGTGTCGCAGCAGCCCTCCAATGTAGTAGAGCGCCTCCCGACTCAAGTTGCCGTAGCCGCCCTTCTTGAAGAAGATGTTTCTGCCGCGCTTGGCAAGGTTCTGGTGAAAGTGCATGCCGTTTCCCGGCTGTCCAAAGAGGGGCTTGGGTATGAAAGTGGCAACTACCCCATGCTTCATGGCGACGTTCTTTATTAGGTACTTCGCGGTGATGATATGATCTGCGGCCGCGAGCAGTGTGGCTGAGCGGACCTCAATCTCGCACTGGCCTGCCGAACCCGATTCGTGATGAGAGTATTTCACATCAATGCCTGCTCGCTGTATCTCAGCGACCATCGCCGAGCGCAACACCGAGAAGCGGTCGAGCGGCGGCACGGCGTGATAACCCTTGCCGCTTATCCACGGATAGGTCTTGCTTGCGGAGTCAGGCTCGAGACCAGCCTCAAGGGACTTCATCGTGTAGCCCGTGGTAGCGGGCAGGCCCAGTATCTTCACCTCATCGAAGAGGCTGAATTCGAGCTCCGGCATGAAATAGGCCTGGTCAGCAATCCCCGTCCCAACCAGGAAGCGCTCGGCGTTTGCGGCTACCAGCCGGGGATCGCGGCTGAACGGACGCTTGGAATCCGCCTCAACCACGTAGCAGATGAAGCTTGCCGACCGCTGGCCGGAGACCTCTTCAACGAAACAGGTGGTGGGATCCGGGACTAGCCCCAGGTCACCACTCTCGAGTCTCGTATATCCGGGAAGGCTCGAGCCATCAAAGGCTACGCCGCGTCGGAAGATCTCAGCGGTGAAATTGGTGACCGGAAGCGCCACCTGGTGCCACCGCCCCACGAGATCCACAAATCGGAGGTTGACGTCCCGAGTCCCTGACTTCTTCACGAACCCGAGAGCTTTCGCGATCTTGCTGTTGCGCTGTATCGCCATTGCGGCTACCCCTTCCTTGCCGGGCTACCCTCGCTTGCGCCCCGCTGCCTCTATCGTCCCGCGCCACGAGCGAGGCCCAGAATCTCCACCATGCCCTGATTGATTTCAGTGTTGTCCCTTATGCCTGTGAACATCTCCTCACCTGGGCCACGGGCTACGACGGGCACCATGGTGCCTGTGTGGTCTCTTGATATCCACTTGAGGTACTCATAGTCAGGGGCAAGCAGATCGGCAGCGCCTTCCGTCGGGGGATAACCCGATTTAGTCACCGTAATCGCTGGCGCGCCGGTGTCATGGTCAGCGGTCACCACAATGGTAAGCGTGGTGTCGCTGCGCTGGTAATCCATAGCCTCCCCGATCGTGGCATCAAATTCGAAGAACTCGGCCATTGCCCGGGCAAGGCTGTTCTCATGCTCGCCATGGTCGATCTCGCCGCCTTCGACGACCAGCACAAAGCCATCAGGATCAGTGGTAAGCATCCTTAGGGCTCTCTCGAACATCTCCGGGAGGCTTGGAGTCTCGTAGGCAATCCGATCGGCCTGGTATGGAAGATCTTCGGCAGCGAAAAGGCCGAGCAGCCTCTTGCCACCAGCGGCTGCCAACCCTTCCTTATCAAAAACCACGTCAAAGCCACGGTCCCGTGCTGCAGCAACGAGATCGACGCCATCGGTCCGCTTTCCTCGGTCGGGCGGCGCGAAGAAGGCCAGCCCGCCTCCCATTATCACGGTCGCTCGGCTTTCTGCTATCTGGGCGGCGATGTCAAACTCCCTGGCTCGCGCGGCAATATGGGTCAGGAAGCATGCGGGAGTTGCATCAGTGACGCTGGTGGTGGTGATCACCCCGACGGACTTGCCAGCGTGCGCGGCCCACTCAAGCAGATTGCCCAGGTCCGTCCCGTCCGGAGAGACGCCGACCATCCCATTATTGGTCTTGGTGCCGGTGGCCAAGGCCGTGCCGCCAGCTGCGGAGTCGGTGACCAGCTTGTTAGCCGAGTAGGTGGTCGCCATTCCCATGGTACCCGTGTTCGACAGGGCTACAAGATTCGGGCCCGTCTCCATGGTTTTGTCGGCGTAAATCTTGGCAAGACTGACAATCTCGGGGCCCATGCCGTCCCCGATGAAGAGGATCAAGCTTTTGGCCAGCGGGGCATGGACCATACCCTGCGGCACCCGATCCGAAGCCGGCCCGGGCTCTTGCCCCGATCTCAAGAAGGTGGCCTGCGAGCAGGCCGTCAGTGAGATCGAAACTAGGATCGCAATTGTGAGTAGCAGACTTCGTTTCATGTTGGCTCCCCTTCCCAGACTATAACCACCAGCGGCCCTGAGGCTGCTTGACCCAATGATAATATGCCGCCGCGGGATTTGAAAGCCCCGGCCTCAGCCGCGAGGTGGCGCTGGTCCCCGGGACCGAGGGCCCCATATCGCCTCGTTGATCGCGCCTGCGAGCTCCCGGCCCACCTCGGCCACGGTCGCGCCAAGCGGCGTACCGAATTCCAGGCTCGCCGGCTGGATCCCGATGAACCAGGTGGCCGCGGCAGTCTCAGCCTCGACATAGTCCGTAAGTATGAGGAGGCGCGGCGCGAGCGTCGCCAGTTCAAAGGCGCCAATCTCGCGGCGCCCGACCACTCGCAGCTCGCCTACCGCTCCACCGAAGTCCACCGCACTTATGATCACCAGACTATCGGGTTTTGAGCTCGCGATCACACCGAGGTAGTTCTCGGGGGTCTCTCCGCAGTTGACTACGCTGACTCGGTTGGACGGCTCGATCAAACCTGCCACCAGCGGGGCAACCGCTTCATCACCCCGCCACTCATTGCCGACGCACACCAGCACGGTGCGGCCAGCCAGCATCCGGTGGAGGATATCTTGATCAAGCATGAGTTCTGGGCATGTCATGGCACAGCCTAGGCCTTAAGCTGCACCTCGCGCCTGCACCTGGGGCAGAGGATTCTTATCACGTCCTGCCGGCCGGACTCCGCTCCGGCTTCCCGCGGCGGGGCGTCTTTGAGGAGTTTGGAATCCTTGAGGGCTGTCAGGAGGAGCGTAGGATTGGAATAGGCCATGGGGCCGAGTTTGTCAGCGACCCATCTGATGTGGTCGGCTGCCCCCACAACGTCGCCGCACATCTCGCATATCACCAGATCCTTCTCGAGACCCGTCTTGGCCTGGCTCCTGTCGAGATAAACCGTATCGAAATCAGGCGTGAGTTTGATGCCCTTCTTGGTTATGCAATTGGCCTCACACTGCCCGCACTGGATGCACTTGTCATAGTACAGTGTCAGGGTGCGTTTCCGGGTGGTCGGGTCATCGTGAATCTGTATGTCATTGGCCGGGCAGACCATCGCGCATGCCCCGCAACCCACGCAGCCGGCCTCATCGTACTTAGCCTTGCCCCGATAGCGTTTCTGGGGTTCAGAGGGTTTCTTCGGGAAATCGGTGGTGTAAGGCCCCTTGAAGAGAGCGGTGAAGGCTTCCTTCAAGATCCTGCCTTGAAATAGACCCGGCAGCTTCATTTCTCCTCCTTACATCCCCAGAATGCTCGAGCCGTAGGTGACACCCTCCTGAATAATCTTGGCGGCGGGCATAAAGAACCCCTCATGCACCTGCGGCAGCCACAACAGCGCCGTGGCAAGGCAGAGCACTGCCAGCGCTATCATCGAGGCCTGCATCAGGGCCGGCACTTCTTTCACGGCAGGAGCCACCCCACTGCTGCCGTTCGCAAGCCGCTTCTGGATTCGGGCAAACGACGCGAGGGTCAGGATGCTGCCCGCGACTGCCCAGGCCGCGTAGCCATAGCGCTCCGCCTGGACGACGGCAACAATGATGAAGAACCTCGCCCAGAAGCCGCCAAAAGGCGGGATCCCCGAGATTGACAGCGACCCGACGACCGAAGCCGCGCCGGTGACCGGCATCGAGTGCTTGATTCCGCCTAGCCTCCTGAGGTCGCTGGTACCAGTTGCGCGTTCCATCGCACCTGCGCTCAGGAAGAGCAGAGTCTTATAGACCGCATGGGTCACGATGTAGATGAGAGCTGCTGCAATTGCCGGCCTCGTGCCGATCCCGAAGGCCAGCATGATGAATCCCACCTCGCTCACGCCGTGATAGGCCAGCGCACGCTTGAAGTCATCCTCCCGGAGCGCCATTAGGGCTCCGACCATGATAGATACTGTCCCAAGAATCATGAGCAACATGTGAAGGGACGCCGTCATGCCAAGGGCATTGAAGAGCACTCGGCTCATAGCAAAGAT
>DATKKY010000175.1:0-21360 GCA_035542695.1 bacterium
TCGGGCTTGGGAAGCCCGGCGATCTTGCAGGCGCCTTTGGCCGGCCCCATGGGGAACAGCCGGTAGATCTCGGTCAGCCGGAGCCCCGTGTGCTGGCAGATCTTGCGCACCATCGGGGCCATGTTGTTCTCCTGCCAGTACTGCCGGATGTACCTGACGACCGCCCAGTGCTGGTCGGTCAGTTCGCCCGTGCCATCGCTGGACGCGAAGAGCCGGGCGACATCGTCATCCCAGATTTCGGGGCTCTGGAGGAAGCCGTCACCGTCAACCTCAAACTCTCTTCCTTTGATTTCAATTCGAGCCACGCCAGCGTCTCCGCGGGACCAATAGTACTAACCAATAATACTAGAGAATACGCTGCGACGAGCCGCCAGTCAAGCCACACCGGCCCGCCCATCGAGGTCCCCACTTCTACTTCTTCGCCTTCGGCCGGCTGCCGAGCGGCGTGTACTTCATCCCCAACTGGGCAAAGAGAAACGCCAGCTCGTCCGCCCGGTCGGAGAGCTGATACTCGAGCGCCGTGCCGATGCCGTGTCCGGCATTGGGATTGGTTCTCAAGAGCACCGGCAGCCTCGAGGCGGTCGCGGCCTGCATCCGGGCCGTCATCTTGCGCGACTGCATGGGCTCGACCCGGGCATCGGTATCCCCGCCCGTGAACAGAATCGCCGGATACTTCTCACCGTCCTTGACATGATGATACGGCGAGTAGGCATAGAGCGCGGCGAACTGGTCGGGGTCCTTGACGGTCCCGAACTCGGTCACGTTGAACTCGCCGTTGTCACTGAGCTCGGTCCTCAGGGCGTCATAGATACCGACGTGGCTGAGTACCACCCGGAAGAGCTCGGGGTGCTGAGTGAAGGCTGCGCCCATCAGCAGGCCGCCATTGCTGCCTCCCTCAATCGCGAGCTTCGCCGGACTGGTGTACCCGGCGGCGATCAGGAACTTGGCACAGGCAATGAAGTCATCGAAGACGTTCTGCTTCCGCGTGAGATTGCCGGCCTGATGCCATTCTTCGCCGTACTCGCCGCCACCTCGGATATTGGCGACCGCCCACACGCCGCCCTGCTCAATCCACAGCCGGAGCCAATCATCGAATCCCGGCGACTGAGTCAGCCCGTAGCCGCCATAGCCGGTCAGAAGCACCGGGTTTTGGCCGGTGAGCTTGGTAGCCTTCCGCCGGACAATGCTCATGGGCACGCTGGTGCCGTCCTTCGACACCGCGAACACTCGGAGCACCTCGCTATCGCTGAAGTTGGCCGGGGTGGTGACAGCCAGCGCGGTCTTCTTGGAGGTGCCGGTCGCGGGATCGTAGAGATAGTAGGCTACCGGCTGGATGTAGGTCTCGTTGCTATAGAGCGCGGTACCGTCGGCAAGCGGCACGATTTGGCGGACTGACGAGACCGGCTGGATCGGGATCGTCCCGGCCGCCTTCGCTGCGAGATCGAACACACGGACCTGGTCCGGGCCGCCGGCTGTGTCCACTACATACAACCTGGTTGTGCCGACCTCGAAGTAGTCGATCACATCATCACTGGCGGGAACGACCGTCTCGGCGCTGGCAAGAACAGGATTCGCGAGCGGCACCGCGAGGATCTTGCCCCTCGGCGCGTTGTCGCGGGACAGCAGGTAGAGCCGGCCGTCCTTGCCTGGGGATGCATCAACTATCTTGTCGGAGAACCGCGTAACCTGCGTCCAAGCACCTTGCGGATTCATCACGTAGTGAGCAAACTCACCGCCGTCGCCGTTGGCGACCGACACCACCAGATAGGCGCCGTCATCGGTGGTCTTGAAGGTGATCTCGGCGATCTTGGGGAACTCCTTGCCGATCACGTAGGTATCCTGAGCGGGGGGCGTCCCCAGCTTGTGCAGATAGACTTGCTGGTAGAAGTTGGCGTCCTCATTCGGCCGCTCATTGCCCTGGGGATACCGGGTGTAATAGAAGCCCGTGCCGTCCCTGTTCCACTCCAGATCGCCTCCCCCAGTGGGATACTGCGCGCGAGGCACCACATCGGGAATCGGCTTGGCGCTCGCGACATCGAAGACGTGAACCGAACCGTCTTCACTGCCGCGCTCGGATATCGAGACTGCAACCAGTCTCCCGTCAAGCGAGGGCTTATACCAGTCTATCGCCGTTGGAACCTGTGGATAGAGCGCATCGGTGTCCACCAGCACCCGCTCAGTGGCAGGGTCGCCTGGGGCGCGCAACACCACCAGCATCGGATGGTTCTTGGGTGGCTGGTCCTTCATGGCGAAGATCAAACCCCCGCGCGCCTTGAGGTCGAAGTAGGCCGGCCCCCTGGTGTAAAGCTGCTTGAGCCTGGCCAGGATCGGACCGCGAGCCGCAAGCTTGTCCAGATAGGCGCGGGAGTAAGCGTTTTCTTCGCTCAACCACTTCTTGCTTGCCGGGTCGTTCAAATCCTCGAGCCACCGGTAGTCGTCCACCACCTTGACACCATGATACTCGTCGGTGACCGGCTGCTTCGGAGCCACAGGGTAGCGCGGACTCAGGGGCTTACCCTGGCCGACACCCCACAACGCCAGACCGGCAAATGCTACAGCCACTGCGATCGCGACCACGAATCTCATGCTTGCCTCCTTGTGTCCTGGGATCGCTTCACGCGCTCCTCCGTTGTGATGGGGCGCCACATGACGAAGTGCGGCCCCGAGTACGGTATATTGAACTCATCACCCTCCGTCCGGAAACCCAGACTTTGGTAGAACGGCACCGCGCCAGTCCGCGCTCGGCACCAGAGAAGTGTACCCCCGTCAAGCGCCACGTGACGCAGGCAGGCCATGACCATCGCACGCCCCATGCCCATCCGGCGGAACCGGGGCCGGACTGCCATCCCTCTCAGTTGCCAGGCTTCCTTCGGCGGATCGCCCGGCATGGCGCTCGGCATCACCGAAGCGACGCCGACCATTTCACCGTCCACGAAGCCCCCGATGTGCAAGCTTTTGGGATCCAGGTCGCCGGGAAACACCAGCTCCTCAGGAGTCTGATGAGGCCTGAGGATTTCATGCCGCATCTGGCGCGTCTCGGCGGCCAGGATCGGCCGGATTTCGAATGGAGCCACGGTTGGCCTTTCCCCTCTCACCTTGACGCAGGCTGGGCCAGGAAGTCCCTCGATTTGATGCCCATATGCCACAGTACCGCCAACCCGAGCAGGGCCATCGGCACCACCTCGACCAGATGGAACACTAACGTGCAACCCAAAGCATGCTCGGTCTCGACTCCAAACAGCCTGAGCGCCCCCAGTCCCCCAATTTCGAACCCTCCGAGATTCGCGGGCGTGCTCAAAGCAGCAATTCCGAGGTTGGAGAAGATCAGGAACACTGCTGCGGCAATAGCCGAGAGGCCGAGGTGGAAAGCCCGGAAGACAGCCAGCACCATCGTAAGGCGAATGCCCCAGGAGACAACCGAAAGCAGACTGACCGGAAGGAGAATACCTGCGTTCCTGAGAGCTGATAGGCCAATTGTGAACCGGTGGATCTGAGCAGCCACCTTCGCCCCGAAACCACGGCCGCCCGTGGCCTCAAGATGCCTCCGAAATCTGATCAGCAGCACCATGGCCACGACAGCTACCACCAGGGCGACTCCCCCCGCGATAGCCGCCTTCCTCACCCTTGCCGGAAGGTCCAGAACCAAGCCTGTGACCACCACGATTGCCAGAAAGATGGTGACATCGGCGATCCTATCCAGCATTTCCGTGCCCAGCGAGGTCGCCACCGTCAGTTTCTCGCGGCGGGCCAATACCAGCGCCCTCAAGCCGTCGCCGAGCCTGAAGGCCAGCACGGCGTTGCCGGCGACCCCTGCGAGGATCGCCACGAAGGTGTTCCAGGTGCGCGCCTCGGGCTTTATGGAACTGACGATCATCTTCCAACGCACAGCCTCTATCCAGGTATTGAGTAGATTCAGGAGTACGATCGCGACGAGCCACAGCCAACTCACACCCACCAGAGCGTCGGCGAGCTTGCCGTAGTTGACGCCGCGGAGAATCAGGATGAATACCAGCACCACAATCGCGATGGCAGCGACCTGAAAGGTGTGCCTGCGCGTCATGCCCGGCCTGCTTTCTCCATCATGCCCGACACTGTGAGGAAACTGTACCCGGCCGCGCGGGCTCGCTCGATGACAGCCGGCAGCGCTTCCACCATCTGACTCGCGTCCGCCCCTTGTTCACTGCCGCGCCCATCGTGAAGCAGCAGCAAGCAGCCGGGCGCGAGCCCCTTAACCGACCGTTCGACGATCGCGTCCCGGCCCGGTCTGTCAGTATCCCAGACCCCGAGCGTCCATGCAACCGGTATGCATCCAGCGCTGCGCACCGCGCGTGCGAACCAGGGGTTGCGCCAGCCATGAGGAGCTCTGAAAAGCCGAGGCCTGGCGCCGGCAATTCTCTCTATTAGGTCAGCTGTCCTGGCTATCTGGTCGCGGATGTACTGCGATGATCTGAGCGGGAGCACTGTATGATCATAACCGTGATTGCCGATCTCGTGCCCCTCCTCGAGGGCGCGGCGCACCGCATCGGGAAACCTGCGGGCATTTTCCCCAAGAACGAAGAAGGTGGCCGAGATCCCGGAAGCTTTGAGGAGATCGAGCACTTGGGATGTGTAAGGTTCGTTAGGCCCGTCATCGAATGTGAGCGAAAGCACCTTTGCATCTCGGGGGCCACGCCAGAAGATACGCCCGAAGATGGGCGCCCTCCGTTCAAACACGCCGCATAGCAGTAAGGCGTCCAGCGCCAACCCCAGCACCACCAGCAACGGCACCGACCACTGGCCAAACCCCGCAAACGCGCCGATCAGGCCGGCCGCCAGCGCCGCAATCAAGAATGCCGCCAGGGTGAAGACGGCCACAATCCTCGCCGCCATCAGGCTCCCAGAATCTCGTCATAGTAGGTCGCGATTTCGCGGGTGACCTTGTCCCAGGAGTACCTCATAGCCTTCCTCCGCCCGTTCTGCCCCATCTCGCGGCGCAGCTTCACGTCTTTCAGGAGGGAGACCACCGCGCCGGCAAAGGCCGCGGGGTTCTTGGGCGGGACCAGGATGCTCTCCTCGGGACCCAACAGCTCGCGGTAGCCACTGTTCTCGGTTGCCACAATCGGCTTGCCGGAAGCCATCGCCTCGAGCAGCGTAACTCCGAAGGAGGCCTTCATCACAGGGGAGCAAAACACATCGCAGCTTGCGTAATACGCGGGGCGCTTGTCCTTGGACAGGCCTTCGAAGCGAACGTCTTCACGCAGCTCCCTAGGAACCAAACGCCTGTAATAGAAGTTGAGAGGCCCATTCCCTATCACGATCAAGCGGACGTCAGCGAAGTCGGCCTTGATGAGCTCGAAGGCCTTGATCATCAGAGCCAGGCCGTTGCGCGGATCGAACCTGCTCAAGAAGAGCAGATTCAGCTTGCCACCATCGAACTCCTCAAGGGGTGCAACATCGGGACGGAACTGGTCGGTATCCACGCCATTGGGTATGACGCGGGCGCGCAGCTTGAAGTACCGGCCTAGAGCATCAGTGCAGACCTTGGAGACCGCTATCTGGCCGTCAAGCCTGTCAACGATGCTCCGCTGGATGTAGTGCTTCAGGGCCGAGTAGACCAGGCTGCCTTCGAAGTAAGTGTGAAATGTGCCAACCAGGGCGCACTTCGCTTCCCGGGCCGCCAGCGGTGGCAGGGTAACCACTATCGGAGAATGAAGGTGCAGCAGGTCGAACTTCTCCGAATCCAGAATTGATCTCATCCTGGCAGCCAGGTTGGTACCGATGGTCATGTGAGCAAACGAGCCGTTGGAATATACCGGTACCCCCCGACCCATCCTGAGGACGCCGGGCTCGGACGGATTGTAGAACTGATGTTTGGAATTGCCGAAGGCACTGCAGTTGGAGGTGATGATCTTTACGTCGTGACCCATCTCCTGCAGTTTTTCCTTGGTGTTGTGAACGTGCTCGCTTATGCCTCCGAGCAGTGGATAGTAGTACTCCGTCACTATCCCTATTTTCACTTCTTACCCCCCAATCCTCCGTAACCCGGCCACCAGGGTCCAACCTGCCAGGGACCCGCCGGGGGACTCATCCGAATACACTATGACATAACCGCAAATAAGTCCAGTGCGTATTCAAATTCCTCCCAGACGGCGCAATAAAAGAGCGGGTGGGATCCGACCCACCCGCACGAAACTCAAGAAATCCTTTTCTCGAATTCCACTCCATTGCCAGGCCACGGTGGCCGCCTGGAGCTATATGCCTTCAAGAAGGCTCACGAACGTGTCGTGATGGCCTTCCTCATCTGCCAGAATGCCTTCAAACATCTTGCGAGTCGTGACATCGCCTTCCTTGTCGGCGACGGCGATTATCTGCCTGTAGAGCTTGACGGCGCCCTCTTCGTCCTTCTTATCCCGCGCAAGCATCTCTTTCAGCGTCTTGCCGACAAATATGGGCTCAGGCTTGGTGGTCGGCGTGCCTCCCAGGTAGTTGAGGCGCTCCGCAATAGCCTCGGCATGCTTCATCTCCGTAATAGCAATGCTCTTGAGCTCGTCCTTGACCGCAAAGTGCTTGACTCCGCTCCAGAGAACATGCTGCCACATGTACTGGACTGAAACCTGCATCTCTCTGGCAATACCCATGTTCATAAGGTCCATCAACTTCTTTGAAGCCATGACACCCACCTCCCTCTTGCTGGCCGACTAACCGATTACGCGATTCTTGTAACACGCCGGCGACCGCGATGTCAAGTGATTCCTCCCGGCAAAGGCCCCTTCACTTCCGCACGATAGGCGACGCTTCCTGGTCAAAAGGATTGGTCCGCATCGCCAGGGAAAAGAGATAAGGATAGTTGTTCTTGAGATGCTGCATATAGTCCACCCATTCACTGACCAAGAGGCCATAACCCCGCTTGATGTCCTGAGCGAGATGGGCGAAATCGGTCTCGGGGAGCGTCGTGAAATTGGGCCGGCTCTCCAGCTCCTCGGTCACGTGGAAGACTGCCCTCAGCAGTGACGTGAAGGTCGCGTGCTCGAGCAGGGTCGGGTTCTCCAACAGGCGCACCATGAAATCGCGGTTGGAGGTCAAGAGGTCCCGTAGGTGCTCCAGGCCTATCTTATTTATGTCAACGCTGTAATTGTATCCCTTGAGACGCCCGCTCAAGGCAGCAAATTCCCGGTCGGTCCAGTTCTGACGCACCACCAGTTCGGACCGGATGGTCGCGAGATTGGGATCGAAGTCCGACACGTAGGTCAGGAGCCGGGTGCCGACCACGCTGAAGAAAGCCCCGATCACCATGCTGAGCTTCTCCAGGCGGCCTCGCTTCTCACGCTCCCCCAAGAGCTGGGCAATGATAAGGGTGACCAGCAGCACCTGGATAGGCACAAAGGCGACGTCATCCAGCAGGTAGAAGAATATGCCGTGAGCATCTCGGAAGACCGCATAATGGACGACGTAAAGCGCCGCTGACGCCAGCACCAGCAAGATTCCCAGCCTGACCTGCCAACTGAGCCGCTTCATTTCCCCTTTCCCCCATTCTTCGGACCCGAGCTCCCCACCGAAAACCTCCGCTGACGCACAGGCCGCCCTCGGCCCGGCCGTCGTCCTGGCCGTAGCGGCTGGCACTCGGAGCAAGCATAGGTGATCCGGCCTGACTGGCGGAAGCGCTCGACCTTCCCGCCGCACCGCAGACAAGGCTGACTGCTCTTCCTATAGATGCGGATCCAGGTGTCCTCGTTGCCTCTTTCCTTGAGCCACTTCGCCATCAGCTTGAGGACCCATGTCAAGAGTCTCTCTTTCTCGGCGCGGCTCAGGCTGGCCACCGGACGGCGCGGGTGGACCCGGGCTCCGAACAGGGCTTCAATCTTGATTATGTTGCCGACCCCTGAGATCACGTGTTGGTCCAAGAGCATATCCCCGATCTTGCGCTTGGGCTCCGCTTCGAGCCGGCGGAAGAACTCCATAGCGGAAAAGTCCCGCCTCAGCGGGTCAGGCCCCAGCCGGCCCCAGACGGGATCGGCCTCGAGCTCGCCCCTGGCGAAGAGGCGCACCACGGGAGCGGAGAAGGCAACCACGTCATGAGCGGCGGTCCTGAGCACCAGCCGGGCACGCTCGGGCGGCCGCTCCCAGGCCTCACCCTTGGCGTAAATCCGCCACCAGCCCCACATCATCAGATGCACCAAAATCACTCGGCCATCAGCCAACCGAATGCGAAATTGCTTGCCATAGGCCTCGACATCTTTGATGGCCACGCCCGCGAGCGAGGCTTCGAAGGGCTTGAGCCGCTTCACTCCAAACTCCACCCTCACCCGCTTGCCCTTGAGCACCCGGCTGAGATCCTTCGCAACCCTGTGGACCAACGGGCCTTCAGCCACCGAAGTCCCCCTCACCCATTTGGACTACAGGTCTCGGCCCTTGCCGGAATCAGTGATCTCGACTAGCTGATCCGGATAAGGCCGGAAGAAACGCTGCCCCTGCAAGTAAGCTTCGTCGAAACGCACGATGTAAGATTTGATTATGCCAACTGGGACGCTCAACGGCAGCTTTCCCTGCCTGTAGGTTTCGAGTGAGTCCAGGAAGAAAGCTCTCTCCTGCGAGGATAGCCCCTCGGAGAAATAGCCGAGGGCGTGCATCAGCACATTGACACACGAAGTGTATCTAGGAGCCAGCACAAGGGCCTTGCGCAAGTGCTGGTCGTAATCCGTTATCACCTTCTCAAGAGGACGCTTGTCCGGGTTCGCGACGATCCTGCCGAGAAGTCTCATTTCCTTCTGGTTGTAAGCCATAAGCAGCAACTTGGCGGTCGCCTGAAACTCCACCAGCAGCCTCATTGACCGGGCTGCTGCTACTTCGCGGAAGGCGGCCAGCGTGAAGATGCGGGTGAGGAAATGCTCGCGAATCCGGAAGTTCATGAGTCTTCCCTCGTCCTCGACGGCCAGATCGGGGAAGCGCCCGACCACGCGGCCCCCAAAAGAGCCCGCGCCCTTGGCAGCTGGCACCTTGCTCGCCTCCCCCGAGTAGATCTTGACATCCTTCGTGCCGCAGGATGGCGATCTCGACTTCAGAATGAAGCCGTCGACCTCGGCGAGGGAGCCGAGAAAGGCACCGGTGAAGCGTTCCATCCTCGCGGTCAGGTCCAGGCCGGTCGTGGGCTGAACCAGTGCTAGCCCGCCCTGGCCGGCAACGACGCGTATCGGGTCGCGAGGTACGCCCAGGCCGATTTCGACTTCGGGACACACAGCAGTGAACTCAGCAAGCTGCTTGAGCGAGGCGACCACCGGGCTTGATATCATGGCGCCGTTATAGCGGCAGCTGTCGAACTCGATGCATCGGCTTACCACGATGCTCGGCTTGGGGAATGTCAGCGTCACGGCCGGCGGCCTCGCATCGGGTCACAAGAGGTAGAGCCGAAGGCAGCTGCTGCAGGATGCATGTGGCATCACCTGTTAAGCCAGTAGATGGAGAAGTTCAAGACGGAGGCGAAGCTGACCCAGAGGATGTAGGGCACCAGCAGCAAGCCGGGCGCGAGAGCTATCCGGAAGAACACAATCATGGTGATGAGAAGCGCCAGCCACAGGGCTCCGATCACAACCAGGCCGGCAACCGGCGACCTGAGCCCGAAGAAGACAATCGACCAGAGGACATTGAGGCCCAGCTGAATGGCGAACAGAACGAGACCCGTCCGAACCCGGGGTGTGGCCAGCCCCTTGGACCACACCAGGAAGAGAGCGATGCCCATTAGCACGTAGAGCGTGGTCCAGACCGGAGCGAAGACCCAGTCGGGCGGGTTGAGAGCCGATTTCTTAAGCCCAGCGTACCAGGTCGGTATGGACTTGGCTGTGAATATCGAGCCAATGAAGCCGGCTGCAAGCGGAATCACAACACTGATTCCAAGCCTCAGACCGTCCTTGGCCGTGAAGGGTTTCATGTCGATCCCTCCCCGCCTTTCATAACCCTGGTGTGGGGCCGATACTTGCCGAACGGCGGGCCGCTACCACAGGCTGGCAGCCGCCGCAACCGATGCCCTATCTCTCAGAGATATAGCGTCCTTGCTGCACACTGAGCGGCAAATGCCACAGCCGTAGCACCTCCGCGGGTCGATCGAGGCCTTCTCCCGCGCAGCGCTGTACCCAATCGCACCGAACTGGCACACGCGCATGCACGAGCGGCAACCACTGCACAGATCAGGATTAGCCTCGGCGACATACTCCGCCCGGAACATAATAGGCACGCCGTAGCCGAGCGTGGACTTCATCGCCAGGCAGTCGGAGCTATCGCAGTTGCAGACCCCCGCTATGAAGGGCGCGACGAAAGTCCAGACCGTATGGCACAAACCCTCTTTCTCGTATGCTCGAAACTCGGCAATCGCCTCTTCCCTGGTCCGAGCCTCCATCCCACCGGTGTCAGGCGCGGTGTAGAAGCTGTGCTCGGTCTCGCGCAGTATCTTGCCGAATCCGCCTCCGTCCGGCACCATGCTGATGCCATAGCAGTAGCGCTGCTCGTTGCCAACCGTCGCCTTGCGGCATATGCAGGACACCCGGACGATGGAATTGACGAAGCCAAAGACCTGCTCGATGTCCTCAATCGGCAAGACTTGGCCATAGTGGACCTTCTTCATTTTTCTGGAGACGTTCCACGATATCACTCGCCGGACGAAATCAGGCAGCTTGTCCAGCCGCTCCATCCGCGCAAAATCGCCGCCGGTGAGGTCGGACGGAACCACAAAGTCCTGGATGAACTTGCGCCTGCGCTGATCGCTCAGCAAATCATCCGAGTAGTTCTTGGCTTGCAGGTACCACTTCTTCCCCTCACCGTGCTTGTGACAGAACTCACACATCGTGAGCTACCTCCATCAGAGTCAAAGGTCCGGTTAGTTCCGCTCCCGGCCGAGCAACGCCCCCATCGAGCCCGTCGAGCGCTACGCCCGCACCGCGAAGGTTCGCCAGCTATTATACCAGAGGGCAAGGATTTTGTGCACTGGCAAGTCGGATGTGTGGTGTAACGATTAGGGCGCCGGAGTGCGGGCCGCCCTAGTGCCCAGGCGCAAGGTATCCCAGCATCTCGGAGATATCTGACGTCGGCACCTGACAGGCGAAGTCGCGGCACACGTAGGCTGTGGCTCTGCCGGCCAGGCCCGTGAGGTCGCGGGTGAATGGAGCCAGGGAGGCGATTTCAGGGGATGGCTCGCTAGGCCGAAAGAGCAGAACCTTGCTCGGAAGGAAAGTCGCCCGCAGGGCCTTGAGCATCGCCCGGGTATCCGCGGCCGTCGGGTCGCCCACTATCACCACTTCATACGAAGGTCCTATCGCGAAGTCCAGAGCCATGGCCAGAAAGCCGTGGGCGAGCGGCGCCTCCCGCATCTCGCGGGAGATCCACGACGCCATGGTTGCTGTGCGGTCCTCAAACTGGTGGTCGCCCGTCAGGCGCGCCAGCCTTACCCAGTTGAGCATCGAGACCGAATTGCCTGAAGGAACCGCGCCGTCGTAAGTCTCCTTCATTCTGACAAGCAGCGTCTCGCCATCGTCGGCAGTGAAGTAAAGGCCTCCCGCGCTGTCCCCAAAGTGGTCAATCATCACGCGGTCGAGCTCGAGTGCCGCGGCCAAATATGAAAACTCGAGGGTTGCCTCATAGAGCTCGATCAAGCCCCATACCATGAAGGCATAGTCATCGAGGGTGGCCGCAATCCCCGGCTCGCCGTCCCGCCATCGGTGCAGCAGCCTGCCATCCGGCGACCGCAAGTTCCTGAGCACGAAATCGGCGGCTCGGCGCGCAGCCTGGGCGTAGCGCAATTGGTCGAACGCCTGGGCGGCCTTGGCCAGAGACGCTATCGCGAGCCCATTCCAGTCAGTTAGGATCTTGTCATCCTTGTGAGGCCGCGCTCGCTCGAGCCGTGCTGCGAGCAAAACCTTCCGCGCGCCCTCAAGCCGTTCCCGGAGTTGGGAGGCGCCCAGGCCGAGGTCGGCTGCGAGCGTCTCCAGGGGCCGGGCAAGATGAAGGACGCTCGCGCCGTCATCCGCAATGTCAAAGACGTGCTGAACCAGCTGGGCCTGATCATCAGGTAGAACCCGGCGCACCTCTTGGGCGGTCCAGAGATAGAACTTGCCCTCCTCGCCTTCAGTATCCGCATCTTCAGCTGAATAGAAGCCCCCCTCGGGCGACGCTAGATCCCCGAGGACGTAGGCCAGCACTTCCTCAGCGGTCTTGCGGAAGTCGATCCGGCCGGTTGCCTGGAAGGCTTCGGTGTAGGCCATGGCGAGCAAGGCCTGGTCGTACAGCATCTTCTCGAAGTGGGGAACGTGCCACCCTTCGTCGGTGGAGTACCGGTGAAATCCAAACCCCAGATGGTCGTAAATCCCACCCATCCGCATCTTCTCGAGGGTGTACTCGACCATGCCGAGGGCTTGCTCGTCTCCCGTGCGCAGCCAGTAGCGCAGCAGGAAGCAAAGGTTGTGTGGGGTGGGGAATTTGGGCGCGCCGCCAAAACCACCGTCCTTGGCATCGTACCTCGCGGCAAGGCTCCGGTAGGTCTCCCCGAGAATGGTCTTGTCCAGCGGCTCTGGGGGTGGCGTCGGCCGCAGTGCTATTTGGCGTTCGAGCAGCGAGGTGATCTGGTCAGCTGTTCCAACCGCTTGGGAGCGGTGCTCAGCCCAGAGATCTCTCACTCGGGGAACTAGCTCGAGCATGCCCATCCGGCCGAACCGGCTTTCTCTGGGCACATAGGTGCCTGCGAAAAACGGCCTGGCCTCAGGCGTCATGATTATGGTCAGCGGCCAGCCCGCGCTTCCAGTCATCATCTGGCAGACCGTAATATAGATATGGTCTATGTCAGGCCGCTCCTCGCGATCGACCTTGATCGGTACGAAGTTCTCATTGATGAGCGCCGCCACCTCCGGATCCTGGAAAGACTCCTCGGCCATCACGTGGCACCAGTGACAGGTGGAATAGCCTATGGATAGGAATATGGGTTTGGCCTCGCGCCGGGCCTTTTCGAAGGCCGCCCCGCCCCAGGGGAGCCAATCCACAGGGTTAGTGGCATGCTGAAGCAGATAGGGACTCTTTTCGCTTGCCAGGGCGTTCAGCCGGGGCCGCCCTGCGTCACTTGGTCCCATTGCTGCCCCAGAAGAAGATCAACACGTCGTCCAGATGGGCCCGCCAGTTGCCCCAGCTGTGACCCTCATTGAACTCCTGATACTTGAGGAGATAACCCCTCGCGTTCAAGGCGTCCTGCATCTGGCGGTTCTCATCGATGACATCGCCGAACCGTCCGCAGTCGAGATAGAAGTCGATGGCCTTCCGTGGCCCGGTTCTGACTGCGTTAATCAGCTTCGCGTCATCGAGCCCCATCACGCCAGACTGGGAGCCGCACCTGCCGAAGACTTCGGGGTGATCCAGGGCAATCATGGCTGAGATCTCTCCCCCCAGGGAAGCGCCCATGATGGCGGTCTTGGCGGGATCCCGCGCTACGTCATACTTGCCGCGGATGAACGGCAATACCTCATCCATAATCATGCTTTCGTAGGCCGGATTGAGCCGGTACTCCGAGTTGCGGTCAACCGGATCAATGAAGATGCCTACCACCGGGGGGATCGCGCGGCTCGCGATCAGGTTGTCCAGCACGTTGACCATCGAACCCAAAGTCATGTACTCGCCCCCGTCCTGGACGAAGATGGCCCGGTAAGAGCCAGCAAAGCCGAGATCGGCGTTTGCACCCTGGTTGCCGGGGCCGCCAGGGGAACTCTCGGCCCCTGCCACTCCCATAGGCTGGTACCCCGCCGGCAAGTACACCTGGATCCGGCGGGTGTTGCCGAGCACTTTGCTCGCGAACTGGTGTGCCACGATCGTCCCATGCTGGATGGATTTGACTTCGGCAATCTCTTGAGGCTCTTGGTAGGCGGGCATCGCGAAGGAGGAGTTGTCACCGAAGCCACCGCGCACCGTCTTGGGATTGAGCGGGTCCAGTATCCAGACATTGTCAACGTAGAATTTGTAGTCGATGCGCGCATCCGTCGGAAGTGCCAGCGTACGCCAATAGAAATCGGCCTCGTCAAGCTGTGCCAACTGGTCGCCATTGGTATCCCACCGGTTGAGATCGGAAGGCACGCAGACCTTGCTCGTAACCTTGCCGCAATAGACGAAGGTCACGAGGCTATCCTCGACGAGCGGGAATTGATAGCGATTCCGGCCGAGAAAGTCGGAGATGATCCTGGCGCGGTTCTTAGGCCGGGCCTTGTCAATTGCCTCGGCAAGGGCCTTGATCTTAGGGCTGGCGGCTTCCCTGACCGTCAAGTCTTGGCCTCCCGCCTGGGCCGCCGGGGCACTCGACACCGGGCACATCAGGCATGCCAAGCACCCAAGGCATATCAGGCACACCCAACATATCAGAAGCCGCCGCCGGCTTCTCGAACCCTCGGCCATAGGTCTCCTCTCTGAGCATCCGCCGCTCCACGCTCCGCCCTACTTAGCTCGGGCTTGCTGGCTGGGGAAGAAATAGATCGGGTTGGTGAAGGCCAGGGGAGTTCCATCGCTCCCGTAGACTTCAAGGCGAACGTAGCAAGAGTCATTGACGGCGATGGGGAAACCGTCGGTCGCCGCCGCTGCCGACTTGGTGGCGGCCGACTTCGCGGGCTCGCGCCCCGGCATGATCGCAACCTGGACAACCCGCACATGGAGGTCCCCGCGCATAGGCTTGATCTCGAGCCAGCCCTTGGCATAGTGGCCTGCGCTCACCTGGAGCGTGTCTCCCATGATCGCCTCCTGCCCATCCACGTTCTCAGCTCGAAACAGGATCGTGCTCTTCCAAAAGAACGGATCGCCGAAGGCTACGTGGCCATGCCTGATCCCATCCAGCAAATCGCCCGCATCCGGGCTTCGCGCCCAGATCCAGGTTCCAAAAGGATTGGGGATCATGTCCGGTCCCCACGCCCCACCGTGGCTATCGCTCGTGCCGGTCCCCACCAATCGAATGCCATTGGCCAGGGCGAGGTCCCAGAGCCGGAGGTGATCATCTAGCGAGCCGGTACCGCGGAACAGATACCCAACCTCAAGCATGTCCGCATCCAGCCCTCGGCTGTCCAGCAAGGGCTGGGCAACTTCCCAGAAGGCTTCTTCACTGACGGCGGGGCCTTTCATTGCCATTACCCTGGGCGCAACCGCGGGCGGAAGATCCTCGTAGTCATCGGCAGTTCCTACCGCCTGATCCTCGCTTCGGGCGCTACCAATACCGCCTTTCACTCTGCGATTGGCCCCGAAGGGATGATTGAAGGAGACCAGCCCGCCCTTGCGATGCACTGCCGCAACCCAATCCCGCCGTGCAACGTCGGTATCAAGGTCCAAGCCCTGGTAAACCGGGATGCCGCTGGGATAATAGGCATTCATGTGCGGGAGCTCCGGAGTGTGAACCCTGCCGAACTCAAAGCCCACGTACTCCCGGATGCCGTAAGCCTCGCTGTAGGCGCGCGCCAGAGAGTCCACCGTGGCGTATTGGTTGGCACCGTCAGGCTTTTCGCTCCAGATCACAATGCTATCGATTCCGACGGAGATCGCGTTGCCGCTCTCGGCCCCCACCCCCATAGAAAAGCCGCTGAGCGTGTTGTCGCTGCCATGGGGAAGCAGGCCGGCGAGCTTCTCAAGATCGAAAGTGACTTTGCTAGACCCGCCAGTCGTACTGGAAGGAATTTCGAATTGCGCTATGACGGTGGTATCTCCGACGGCCTGCGGCGCTAAGGGAGTGGTCTCGGTGCTCGTCAAAACCGCGTGGTGCGCGCCCTTGGGGTGCCACGAGAAATCGAAACTGAACTTGATGTAGGTGTCGCGCGATAATCCCTGGACATCGAGCCAGGCATCTACATTAAGCCCGCTCGACACCGGCCGGCAGAAGTTGATGGTGTGGACCTTGCCTATCTTCGAGACAGGCGTTATCCGGACAGTGCTCGGCTCCGACGCCCCCGCCCGGGACTCGGCCCGGAGCATCAGGCGTCCCCGATCAAGCTCCGCCCGGCCACCCTCAGTCGCATCCACCTTGATCGCCGAGAGCTGCCGCCCCAGGCGTCCGCCCATCACGAGAGCTTGGCCGCTTGTGTCGAAGGTCGCCGATGCGAAATCTATCTTGAGTCGCCGATAGGGGGCGTACAGCTCCGCGTGATCAGTCCACCACATCACGTCGAAGCCCGCCCGCTTGGCCTCGGCTGTGTGCGATTCCATCGATGCCGGCAGAGGATTGCCATTGTGGTTGGAATGGCCGTGCAGATGAAGCGCAGCCAGGTAGCAATTGAGAGCTGGCCCCGGCGGGGGGGTGCCGAGGAGAAAATGGTCGCGGGGAACCGCGCATACCGCACTGGCGAGCAGCGCCAGCAATAAGAAGGGAGCTAGCTTGCGAAATGGCATCACACCTCCCAGAGATGGCCGACTCTGCTAAGCTACCTTGATGCCCAAGACTTGTCAATTGCAGCCGGGCACCTCAAAGCCCTTGCCCCCCTGCCGGCCCGCGGCTACTATCGGTTCATGCGACGCGTGGGGCAAAGGCTAACCGTTGTGGTGCTGGCAGCCTGCTTCGCAGCGGGACTTCCCGCCGGGGCCGCCGCGACCAACGCCTTCGACCGGGAGATAATGGAGTTCGTCCAGCGCAATAGGTCGCCCGGCATGGACCACGCAATGTCCGTCTTCTCGAACCAATGGAGCAAGCAGAACCTGCTCGTTGCAGGCTTCCTCGTAACCATACGGGGCGACGACGAGAGCTTCCGAGCCACCGAAGAATGCGCGAAGGCGATTGCGGTGTCCGAGGCGATCGTGACCCCGCTCAAATATGCGACCGGCCGCAAGCGGCCTGATGGCTCAGCGTCCCGGTGGAACTCGTCTTTCCCATCCGGCCATGCAGCGTCCGCGTTCGCAGCAGCCTCGGCGCTCGGCAGCGTGTATCCTCCGGTCAGACTGCCGGCATATATAGCCGCGGCGCTGGTAGCCTACTCAAGAGTTTACGAGCGGCGACACTACGCCACGGACGTGATTGCCGGGGCTTGCGTGGGTATCGCCTCCGCCGCCTTCGCGCGCGTTCACCTAGCGTGGCTCCAAGTGGATCGCACCCAGCTGCTGGAGAGACTGCCCTTCCGCTTGGATTTCGGTACAGAGGGCCGTGGCCTTGTGAGGATTTACTTCTCGGTGAAGTGCTGAGGACTTCCGCTCGCCTCTATCTCACGCCCCCGAGGTCGGCGGTCATCGGTGATGGCGCTGCGGCCGGCACGAAGTATATCCTGTCCATGTTGGGTTCCTTGCTAGTGTCAAGCTCCAAGATCAGAGCACAATCGCCGGCTTCGAGATGAAAGAGGCCGCTCCCGGCGGCCGAATAGACGTCGAAGTGTCAACCTATGCCATCGCCTTGGTCCAGCGTGAAGCTCACGCGGGCCTGCGAGCCTCCGCAGTCCGAGAGCTCCATACTGGCCATAATCGTGCCCGTCCCCATAGACTGGTAGTATAAGTAGGGCTGGTAGGTCCCGGTGGCCGGCACGGTGAATGGCACCTTGATCCACTCTCCAGCATTGTCCATACCGAGGACCGCAGACCCGCCGCTTGCCGCACCGCACCCCTGGGCGTGGATATTGGACGATCCAATATCGTGCTTGTCGGTGTAAGCCTCCATCTCGACACTGAAGGTATCGCGCTGCGCGTAGACCACAATCGTGGCGATGCCGATCTTGCCGGGGCAGTTGATGCTGGCAGCCTTCACCAGAACCGCGAATTTGAACGCCGGCTCGCTCGGAGCGATGTAGAGCCCGCCCGAGGAGATGTCGCCGGGCGAGACAGGATTGCCGTAAACCTTGTCAATAGCCCACGTGACGCTATCCTTGGCGCAGTTGGTGACCTGGCTGCTGAACTGGATCTGATCTGATGCCCCGACCGATGAGGTCTCGGGGGATACGATCACGCACGGGGTAAGGCTCGGCTTGGTGATGGTGATCTTTACGCTCCCCGCCGCTACGGTATCTGCAACGGACTCAGCCCTCAGGGTCACCGTTGCTCCGCTGGGAACCTCGGCCGGCGCCACATAGAGGCCGGCTGCCGTCACAATACCCTTCTCGATGCTGCCGCCGCGAATCCCATCAACATACCAGCGGACTGCAACGCTCGAGCCGCCGTAGTCGGCCGCGAACTGCTGGGATGAACTCACCTGAAGCGAGGTGTCACCTGGCAAGATCGACAGGCCCTGACCCGGGCCCGTGTCCGAACCACACTGGAGCGTTGCGCCGGCAAGGGCGGCAAGCCCGAGGATCCAAAGCAGTCTTAGGTTGCGCACAGCCTCTCGTCCTCTCGTTTCAAGTGAACCGCGCTCTGGAGCGTCCCCAAAAGCTTACCGCATTTTCCACGTAAGATCAAGCTTCCCGACTTCGGCTTCGACCGCATCGAGGATGTCCCAGGAAGTGATCTTCCTGGCTATGGCCTGGATGTCGTGATACATCACCCGGTCCTTCTTGAGCGGCTTTACCACCTTCCGGATTTCCTTGTAGGCCGCAAGCGGGCCAACGCCCGGCGTCTCCTCTCGGTAATCCATCGCTTGGGCGGCACTCATCATTTCGATGGCCAGCACGTTGATCACGTTCCAGATTATCTCCTTAGCCTTGCGTGCAGCAATCGGCCCCATGCAGACGTGGTCTTCCTGGTCGGCTGCCATGCTGAAGTTGTCAACGATCGCGGGGTGAGAAAGGAGCTTGTTCTCGGAACACAAGGAAGCCGCAGTGTACTGGGCTACCATCAGTCCCGAGTTGAGGCCCTCGCCCTTGACCAGGAAGCCGGGGAGCCCGACGTTGAGATGAGGATTCATCAACCGGTTGATATGGCGCTCGCTCAGGCCCCCGACCTCGCTCATCGCGATCGCCAGGAGGTCCAACACCAGCGCCACGGGCTGGCCATGGAAGTTGCCGCAAGCGACCTGTTCTCGGTCAGCGGCGAAGAAGAGAGGATTGTCAGCCGCTGAGTTCATCTCGATTTCAATCTGCTGCCTGATGTAGTGCAGAGCATCGAGCGTTGGTCCATAGATCTGCGGTATGCACCGCAGGCTGTAGGCGTCCTGGACCTTGCCGCCACCGCTGGCCAACTTGGAACCCTTGAGCAGCCGCCTCAGGTTGGCGGCCACGGTGTTCTGGCCGTTGAAAGGCCGCACCTGGTGCGCCCGCTTGTCGAAAGCCCTCGGTGGGGTCCGCAGGGCATCGGCGCTCATCGCGCTCGCGATCATGGCAGTCTTGAACACCCGGTAGGCATCATAGAGCCTTAAGGCGCCGCAGCCCGTGAACATCTGGGAGCCATTGATGAGGCCCAACCCTTCTTTGAAGCTCAGCACCACCGGCTTGATGCCCGCCCGCGCCATCGCCTCTTTGCCGCTCATCAGCCGCCCCTTGTAGAATGCCCTCCCCTCACCCATCACCACTTCCGCAACCTGAGACAGCGGGGAAAGATCACCGCTGGTGCCGACCGAGCCTTTCTCGTTCACTGCCGGGATCAGATTGCGATTGATCATCGCGATCAGAGTCTCCAGCGTGCTCAGTCGCACGGCAGAATAGCCCTTGGCGATCACGTTGGCCCGGAGCAGCATGCCTGCGCGGACCTCATCTTCTTCAAAAAACTGGCCGACGCCGGCTGAATGGCTGTAAACGATCCTGCGCTGCAACTCCTTGCCCATCTCGGGGGATACTCTGACTCGCGCCAGCTCGCCGATGCCCGTAGTGACGCCGTAAATCATCTGGCCTTCGCGAACCAGATCCTCAACCGTCCGTCGGCATCGCCTGACCGCACGCCTTGCGCCTTCCGTCAACACTACCTTGGCGTGGTTGCGCGCAACCTCGTGCACCTCCTCGATGGTAAGGTTGTTGCCATCAATCTTGACTACCATTGCGATCCTCCCTTGGCGAGACTTCACAAATCGGATTTGCCTTACACTCGTACCAATCTACCAAATGGCCCACGAAGGGTCAAGTGAGCCACGCTGCGCCGATTGACAAGGAAGGCGGCATGGCCCAGGATAGGAGCAAGAGTTGCCGACACGAATCAGATCGGTCCCTTCCAAGGAGACGGGTGGTGTCCGAGGTCGATGAAGCCCAATTCGTAGAAACATATGCCGAGCGCCGTGCCTTTCCTGAAGATAAGAAGGGCGGTTACGGCGAGGTGTGGTTTCTTGCCTACCCGGCTGTGCTCACTATGCTGAGCCAGACTCTGATGAGCTTCACCGATGCGGTGATGGTGGGCCGGCTGGGCCCTGTCCAGCTTGCCAGCGTTGGACTTGCCGGCACCATTGTGTGGGGCTTCTTTGCCTTCTTCAATGGACTGGTGAGCGGGGTCAACACTTTCGTAGCTCAGGATTTCGGTGCCAAGGAATACAGAGGCATCGGCAAGATGACGTGGCAGGGCATCTACCTTGCTGTTCTCTCCGGCATCGTGATGGCCTCGATGAGCGTCTTCAGTCCTGTCTTCTTTCGCTTGCTCGGGCCGAGCCCGGACGTGCAGCTCATCGGCACAGCTTTTTTGCGGATAAGGCTCCTGGGGGGTGGCTTCATGGTGTCGTGGATGTGCTTCTCGGCCTTCTTGCGGGGCCTGGGAGATACCCGCACGCCGCTCAAGATCGCACTCGTTGCCAATGGCATAAACATCGTCGCCAACTACTGCCTGATATTCGGAAAGCTGGGGTTCCCCCGGCTTGGGGCCAACGGTTCGGCATTGGGAACGGTGTTTGCGACCGCGATCGGCACAGCGATGTTCGTCGGCGTCTTCCTCTCCAAGAAGAACGCCGATAGATACGCCACCAGAGCTGACTGGCGCCCCGACCTCCGCGCGCTCCGGCGCTTGGTACGAATCAGCGTGCCCATAGGTGTTCAGTGGTTTCTGGACCAGGGGAGCTTCGTGGTCTTCTCCGCCGTGATCGGCCGGATAAGCACCATGGGGCTTGCCGCGAGCGAGGCTACGCTCCGCCTGATGTCGCTCTCCTTCATGCCGATGGTCGGCCTCTCGATCGCTGCGACCACCCTTGTGGGCCAGTATATCGGTTCCAAGGAGATCCCCTGCTCGGTGCGGAGTGGCAAGACCGCCATGAAGCTGGGTCTCATCTACGCGGCCTTCATCGCCGTTCTGTTCGCGGTCTTCCCCGGCAGGCTGATCTCGGCGATCAATTCCAGTCCGGAGGTCATACGAATCGGCACGACCATTCTAAGGATGGCCGCGCTATTCCAGATCTTCGATTGCCTCGGTATTATCAGCAGCGGCTGCCTGCGCGGCGCCGGCGATACCAGATGGACCATGGTAGTGAGCATGACCTGTGCTTGGCTGGTGTTCGTGCCCCTCGCTTACATCGGGGGCTTCGTCTTGAAGGGTGGCGCGATCGGAGCGTGGGCCGGAGCTACGGCTTACATA
>DATKKY010000176.1:0-4196 GCA_035542695.1 bacterium
GTCGCCATCGGTGGCATAAATGAGAGCAATCTCAAAATCCCGCTCGGCCAGGGGGCTGACGGGATAGCAATCATATCTGCCCTGCGTCAGTGTCCATCTCCAGGGGAGGTTACTGCCCGGCTCAAGCAGGCGATTGCAGAGGCAAAGACGAGGTGACCTGGCAATGGCTCGGCATCGCAGGGAAAAGTGGGCTTGCATCTCAGGCATTGTCCTCATAGCGCTTAGTGCGCTTCTTGTGATAAGTCTCAAGGGCTCACCCGAGCCCATCGGCAGGTTCAATCAGCATCTCCAGGGTGGCGCCCGCTCGGTGTTCGGAATCTTGGCATGGGTGCTGCCGGTAGCCGGGGTGTACTGGGGCTGGAAGCTGATCGTCGGAGGCCGTTACCGGAGAGTGATCATCTTCTCGGCCTGGGCAATCCTGGGGTTCTTGACCCTGGCGACTTTTTCGCGACTGGCGGCAGGCGTTGACGCCAGCTCCAAAACCAATCTGGGCGGCAAACTGGGGCACCACTTCGCTCTGGCTCTGGGAACGATCCTCGGATCCTGGGGCAGCCTGATCATCATGCTAACCGCTCTGGCAGTCTTCTTCATAGTAACCACGGGCATCAGTCCCAGAAGAGTGGCTGCGAAGGTGGATTCCAGTTGCAAGTCGGCGGTCAAGGCTGTTCCGGGCTTCTTCTTCCCGCCTGCCCCCAAGGGCGATTCGGCACGAAGGGCGCGCGTAGCGCGGAGAAACGGGGCCAGGGAGCCGGAGGAGGAACTGGGCGAGTTGGAGCAGGCCGAAGAGGAGATCGAAGAACCGGAGGAAGCGGAAGCGGAGCCTGCCCCGACCAGGCCGAGCATAGTGGTGGCGCCTTCGCGGCTGAAGCCGGGCCGGGCTCAGGAGCCACCTGAGCAGGGCTCGCTTGGACTTCTTGCTGCCGATGGCGCTGGCGCAGGGGAGACCGGCGCGGAGTACGTCCCGCCTCCACTCTCGCTCTTCGAAGATCCGGTGGCCCAGGCGACCATCGGTGATGAGGAATTGATGGAACTGGCTCAGTCGCTGGAGGCCAAGCTGGCCAGGTTTGACATCATTGCCAAGGTGGTGGAGATCCACCCGGGCCCAGTGATAACTAGTTTTGAGCTGGAGCCGGGCAGCTCGACCAAAGTGCACCAGGTGGTCAATCTCGCCGACGACCTCGCTCTGGCTTTGAAAGCCCGGAGCATCCGGATTGTTGCCCCGATTCCAGGCAAGGGAACCATTGGAATTGAGATTCCCAACCGCAATCCGAGCGCAGTGAGCGTCAAGGAAATCTTGGGCTCGAAGCGCTTCACGGCTTCCAAGTCGCGGCTTGAGATTGCTTTGGGCAAGGACGTTGCCGGCAACCCCTACACTGGGGACCTGGAGTCCATGCCGCACCTCTTGATAGCGGGCGCCACCGGTTCGGGCAAGAGCGTCTGTATCAATTCCATTATCACCAGCCTGGTTTTCAGGAACTCGCCCCAGCAGGTGCAGCTCCTGCTGATCGACCCCAAGCGCTTGGAACTCAACCTGTATGAGGGAATCCCTCACCTGGTTTCGGAGGTCGTGACCGAGCCCAAGAAGGCCGTCAGAGCCCTGGGGTGGGTGGTCGAGGAAATGGACCTGCGCTACCAGCTCCTGGCCAGCCGCGGGGTCAGGAACATCCAGTCATACGACGAAGGCCTGCCTTATATCGTCATCATAATAGATGAGCTTGCTGACCTGATGCTGATGGTCCCGCAGGAGATGGAGATGGCGGTGAGCCGCCTGGCGCAGATGGCGCGGGCAGTGGGTATTCATCTGGTGGTGGCGACCCAGCGGCCTTCGGTTGACGTGATCACGGGCGTGATAAAGGCCAACTTCCCGTGCAGGATCGCGTTCAAGGTCGCATCCAAGACCGACTCGCGCACCATTCTGGATGCCAACGGAGCTGAAAGACTGCTCGGCAAGGGAGACATGCTAATGATGCCGCCGGCCACCGCTGAGCCCATAAGGCTCCACGGAGCTTATGTCTCTTCCCAAGAGACCCAGCGGATGGTCGAGTTCTTAAAGAAGCAGTCGCATCTTGCCGCGCCCGCCTTTTCGCTGGAATCCGAAGAGCGCCGCGGCGTAGGGACCGATTTCAAGGACGAGCTGTTTGAGGACGCTGCCCGCATTGTCATAACCCACAAGCAGGGTTCAGTCTCCCTGTTGCAGCGCCGGCTCAAGATCGGCTACTCCCGTGCCGCCCGCCTGGTTGACATCCTCGAGGCTCACGGTATCGTTGGCCCCTTCGAAGGCAGCAAGGCAAGACAGGTTCTTGTGGACGAATCCTACCTTGAGAACCTCTCGGGCAAGCGCTGACAGCCCGATGGAGAGACCCAGCGTTTACTTCCCGCCGGCAGCTTGCCCCAAGGCCCGCGTCGATTTGGAGAAATACCAGGTCGCAGTCGAGGATGCCGGCCTGGCTATCGCCGCCGAAGCCAAGCGCGCGGACATCGTAGTGATCTTCACCTGCGGTTTCATTGATGATGCCAAGCGGGAATCGATCGCCGATATCCTGGCCTACTCCGCCCTCAAGAAACAGGGCTCAGTCAAAGCGATCGTGGTCGTGGGTTGCTTGCCGCAGAAGTACGGCCTGGAGCTGGCCAAGGAAGTCCCGCAGGTGGATGCGTTCATCGGCAACACGGAGCTGCCGACGCTGCCGGCGGTCCTTCGGCGACTGGCTGCCAGGCAGCCCATCGAGAAGCTGGCCAAGTCAGCGTCCTTCGAGAGTGCTGCCGGCCGTGCAGCGGAGCCTCGGCGTTTCAAGGCAAGCTCGGAGCCCTGGACCCGGGCCGTCTTGATTTGCGACGGCTGCAACAATGCCTGCACCTATTGCGCTATCCCCGAGATGCGGGGGCCGCTCAAGAGCCGGACCATTGACAGCATTGTGGAAGAAGTAAACGTCTTGGTGGATCAGGGCGCCAAGGAGATAGTGCTGGCGGGCCAGGACACGGCGTCTTTCGGACGGGACCGCGGCAAGGCCGAGCTGGGCGACCTCCTGCGGGCACTGGCTTCGCGGACTCCGGCCCACTGGATACGGCTGGCCTACGCCAATCCTGAAAACCTGGATGGCGATGTGGTGCGAGCTATCCGTGACAGCGCCACGGTCTGCCACTACGTTGACATGCCGATCCAACATGCTTCGCCGGAATTGCTCGCCAAGATGGGCCGGCCTAGTGGCGAGACCACCAGGCACACCATAAGGAACTTGAGGGCAGCGATTCCCGACATCGCCTTGAGGACCAGCGTGATCGTCGGCTTTCCGGGGGAGACTGAAGACGACTTCAAGGTGCTCTTGGATTTCCTGAGGGAAGTTCGGTTCGACATGGTCGGGGTCTTCGCTTTCTCGCCGCAGCCCGGGACGGGCGCCGCGGGCCTCGGCGGCCGGGTGCCTCGCCGGATTGCTGATGGGCGCCTGGTGGAGGTGGTGAGCCTCCAGGATGAGATCGCGCGGGCCAAGGCCCAGGCCGCCATTGGCTCAACGCTTGAAGTGCTGGTGGAGCGGGCCTCGGCCCGCGGCGCCCGTGGCCGCTCCCAATATGATATGGCCGAGGTGGACCGGGTGATTCGCCTCAAGAACTGCACCGCGAGCCCGGGTGAATTCGTGAGGGCACGGCTCGAGAGGTACGTCGGGACCTACCAGTTTGAGGCGGTCTGCCTCGAGGCTTGAAGGCTACACGGGTGGCGCCCGAGTGGAAGCGCCTGTGAAGCCAGCCAGCGTCCGATTTTGCTTGACACGATTTCTAGCCCTGCTTAAGGTGTAGCTGGACAATGGAATTGAGGGGGTGAGCGCGTTTGGCCAGACTCCTCCTCGTTGAAGATGAGCCTACCCAGATGGAGTTCTACAAGCGTTTCCTTGCGGAGCATGGGCACGAGGTAAAAGCAGCTTCTACCGGCAGGGAAGCGATCGAGCTCGCCAAGTCCTTTTGCCCTTCGGTGGTGGTGCTCGATTTGGTTTTGCCCGACATGGATGCCTCCGAGACCATCTCGCGGCTCTTGGCGGAGTGCGGCTGCCCGAAGATCGTCATCAACACCAACTACGAGTTTTTCCGCTTCGATTTTCGCTGCTGGGGGGCTGACGCCTTCGTGATCAAGTCCTCCGATCCTGGAGAGCTGATCGGAGCAGTCAAGCAAGTGCTCTCGGCGTCGCGCCGGGGCGCACCCTCGGAGC
>DATKKY010000177.1:0-4520 GCA_035542695.1 bacterium
GCTGTTCCGGCCGCCGACTACCAATAGCACGTCCACTTCCGCCGCCAGTTTTCGGGCCCGAGCCTGGCGCCTCGAGGTCTCGCTGCAAATCGTATTGAACACCAGGATCTCCCTAGCGTGCCTTGCGATTTGACTGACGACGCTGGCGAAGGTGTCAACCGGGATCGTTGTCTGAGCTATGATACCGACTCTCCGCCCAAACTTCAACTTTTTTGCCTGAGCTGCATTCTCGACCACCGTGGACTTGGCCGGCACGCTGCCCCTGATAGCCTTCACCTCCGGATGGTGCTTCTCCCCGACGATCACCACATCGTAACCGAGCCGATACAGCCGCTTGGCCCGCTCCTGGGCAGCTCTCACAAATGGGCAGGTCGCATCGACAATCTGATAGCCCCTGCGCCTGGCAGCTGACAGCGCCTCCGGGCTTATGCCGTGCGACCTTATCACCAGCAAGCCACCGCCCTTAGCTAGCCGAGCCAAAGGCCTCACTCCCACCTCCCGCAGCCTGTCCACCACCTGAGGATTGTGAATCAGGGGACCGTAGCTATATATCCGGCCGTCGGCATGCGCAGCAGCGGCAAGTGCCATCTTGATCGCCCGCTTCACTCCCGAGCAGAATCCCACGCCGGGACTGACCCGGATCGCCAGCCTCTCTGGCCTACGCTTGCGGGCGGGCTTCTTGGGCAAGGTCCTCAATTCGTTTCATCACCTCTTCCGTAAGTCGCTCATAACGCTCGCGGCTGCCGCCGGCCTCTCCGCCAAACCCTGCCGCCTCCACCGGCTCGCCGAAGCTGACCGCCAGCTTGGCGCGCCTCAAGAAGACCCGGCTAAGCCTGTTGGTGCCCGTGACGTAGGCTGGCACCACTGAGGCGCCGGCCATGCACGCGATCAGGCCGAGGCCCGGTTTGGGCTTAAGCAGCTTCCCGCCCAGGCTGCGGGTTCCTTCGGGGAACATCAGGATCGCCCTGCCCTGTTTCAAGAGATCCACCGCCTTCTTGACCGCGCCGATATCGCCCACTGCGCGTCTCAGGGCGATGGCGTTGTAGCTGCGGATCAGCCAGCCGAAAACCGGATTGGTGAACAGCTCCTCTTTGGCGAGGAAATAGACCTCACGCGGCACAGCGCTCCCGACCACCGGAGGGTCGGCATATGCAACGTGATTGGAGGCTATGATGACGGCGCCGGAGCGCGGCACAAGCTCGCGGCCTGTCACTTTGAAGCCGAACAGCGCGCGCTCCACAAGATTGAGCATGATCCAAGATACGCGATAGTGAAACCTCAAGACCGCCTCTCCCCCATGCTCTGTCTCCGCTTGACTTCATCGACCACCCGCTGGACCTGCTGATCTATGGTGAGTCCCGTGGTATCGACGATTACTGCACCCTTGGGAACGCAGAGCGGGCTATGCTCGCGTGAGGAGTCATACTTGTCACGGGCGGCTAGCTCCCGCTCCAGCTCGTCCACTTTGGTTGCGGTCCCGGCTGCCTCCAGCTCCCGGCTCCTCCTGCGAGCCCGCTCGGAAAGCTCCGCATCAAGGTATATTTTCACTTCAGCATCGGGAAACACCACCGAGCCGATGTCCCGCCCCTCCGCCACTATGCCACCGCGGCGGCCTATTTCCCGCTGCAGTTCGACCATCCTCTCCCGCACGCCTTTGGCTGCGGAGACCGGCGACGCATTGCGGGTGACTTCGAGCGATCGCAAGAGCCCGGTCACGTCGCGCCCATCCAGAATCACCCTGGTGCCCTGCGGTTCAGTCTCGATGCGAATCTCGGTTGACTCGGCCATCCGTGTGAGCGCCTCCGGACTTGCGACATCCACTCCGCTCTCCAGAGCCTTGAGCGTCATCGCCCGGTACATCGCACCGGTATCCAAGTAGGTATAGCCGAGGCGCAGCGCCACCAGCTTGGCGGTCGTGCTCTTGCCGGAGCCGGCCGGCCCATCAATGGTCACTACGAGATCTCTCATAAGCCTCTTGCACCAGCCTTCTCAGGCCTCTGATCTCATCCCGGTCCAGATTCCGCCAGGAGCCACCCGGCACGCGCCTCAGATTCACATTCCCGAAGCGGATGCGTTTCAGGCGCAATACTTCGTAACCGCAACCGGCGATCATCCGCCTGACCTCGTGCTTCTTGCCTTCGGTCAGGGTCACCCTCAGCACACCTCGCTCGCCACCCTGCCTCACCAGCTGCACCCGTTTGGCGCGAACCACACCCTCTTCCAGCAGCACTCCCTTGGCGAGCCCATCGAGGAGGTCCTGCCCTATCTGGCCCTTGACTGCCACTTCATATACCCGTTCAATCCCATAGCGGGGATGCGCGAGCCTGAAGGCCAGCTTGCCATCATTGGTCAGAATCACCAGCCCCTCGCTGTCCATGTCCAGTCTCCCAACGCTAAAGACTCCCTCCGGGAGACGCTCGATGCCCCGGTAGATCGTCTTTCGGCCGCGCGGGTCGCTCGCCGTCACTACCACTCCCCGGGGCTTGTTGGCGGCGATATAGATCAACTCTGCAAACGGTCTGACCGGTTTGCCACCGACCTCAACTCTCTGGTGTTCCGGGTCCACCAGGGTGGCCAGCTCCGTGACCTGGACACCGTCAATGGTCACCAGGCCGCCCCGGATCAAGTCTTCGCACTTGCGCCTAGAGCCCTGATGGCAGTCCCGCAGGAACTTATTGAGTCTCACCTTGGCTGGCATGCTCTTCGGATGGGAGCCCGGGCGACGCTACCGGTGGAGGAATCAACTTCTCGCCCACGAGCTCATCTATCTCCTCGACCTTAGGCAGATCACTCAGCTTGTTTATCCCGAACTGCATCAAGAAATCCTTAGTCGTCCCGAAAAGCAAGGGCCGGCCTGGCCCCTCACCGCGGCCCACAATCCTAACCAGGTCGCGCTCCATGAGGGTCCTCAGCACGCCGTCCACATTGACTCCGCGGACTGCTTCAATCGCGGACCGCAGCACCGGCTGCTTGTAGGCCACCACCGCCAGGGTCTCCAGTGCGGCCTTCGACAGCCTGGCTCTCGCTCCCGCCTCCAAGAGCTTCTCCACCCAGACCGCATAATCGGGCTTGGTAGCGAGCTGGTAGCCCCCGCCGACTTCAACCATCTGGAAGGACCTGGTGTCGCGGGCGTAGTCCTCGCGCAATTCCTCGGCGGCGCGCGCTACCTCGTCCCTCTCGACACCCGGAACTATCGCGACGATGCGATCAACCGTGAGCGGCGCCGGCGACGCGAAGAGCAGGGCTTCAATTATCCGCTTGATCTCTTCCACAATCATTCTCCGCAGGTACAAGTTGAATCCAGATCTCCCCAAAAGGCTTGGTCTGTCGGGCCCTCGCAAAGCCCATCTTCAGGATTTCCAGCAAGGCCAGGAAGGTGACCACCAGGTCCATCCTACTCGCATCACCCTCGAAGAGATCGCCGAAGGCCAGCTCTCCGGCCTGCGCGATCCTTCCCTTCAAGGCATCGATGCGCGCCTCCAGGGAGATCTCCTCAGGATGTACCTCGATATACCTGACCTGCGATTTCTCCAACACCTTCTTGAAGGCACTTATCAGCTCAAAGAGATTGTAGGTTTCCTCGGCTTCCACGACCCCCTTGCCGTCCGTGGCCTCAGGACGTGGAAATACAAGCCGCCGCTGGTACTCCATAGCCTCCAGCTCCGTTGCCGCCGCCTTGAACTTCTGGTACTCAAGCAGCTGCTGAACCAGTTCGGCCCTGGGGTCCACTTCCTCCTCAGCCTCATCAGGACGCGCCGGCAGCAGCATACGGGCCTTGATGCGCATCAGGGTCGCCGCCATTACCAGGAACTCCCCGGCAAGCTCCAGATTGAGGAACTCCAGCATGCGGATGTACTCCACATACTGCTGGGTTATCTGCGCGATAGGAATGTCATAGATGTTGATCTCTTCCTTCTTGATCAGGAAGAGCAACAGATCAAGCGGCCCTTCAAACTGCTGCAACTTGACCTTGTAGTCCACGGGATCTACCTCTCGAAACCCATCGCCTGCCTGACATCAATCATGGTCGCCCGCGCCGTCTCGCGCGCTTGCTCGGCGCCCGCTTTGAGCATCGCCATCACTCCATCCCGGTCAGCTTCGTACCGGGAGCGGCGCTCCCGGATAGGCGCCAAGAATTCCGAAATCACCTTGGCCGCTTCCTTCTTGCACGCTACGCAACCCCGTGTGCCGGCCACACAGGTTGAGCGAATCTCGGCCACCGCCTTCTCGTTGAACCTACGCTGATAAGCATAGATGTTGCAGATGTCCGGATGACCCGCATCGCCCATGTGGATCTTCTCGGGATCGGTTATCGCGGTCGAGATCTTCTTGGCAATCACGTCCGGCGGATCCGATATCAGAATTGCATTGCCGAGCGACTTGCTCATCCTCTTGCCGTCAAGCCCGGGCAATCGAGGGAACTCGGTCAAGAGAGGCTCAGGCACCGGGAATACCTCCTTGCCGTAAAGCGTATTGAAGCGGCGCGCCAGCTCCCGGGTTATCTCCAGATGAGGTAGCTG
>DATKKY010000178.1:0-3559 GCA_035542695.1 bacterium
TGGTCTGGGGAACAATTCACCTCGCAACGAAGTAGGCAGCTGCGCACTGCTGGGACCGAACGACTGGAAGGACTTTGCCCCGCGTCCTCAGAGTGGTAGAATCATAGTTCGGCCGTCTGGGATCAATATCACTCGGAGGGACATCTTGCCCGACAAGTTCTCTGAAATCAGAAAGACATTTCCGATTACCAAGCAGATCGTCTACTTGAACCACGCTGGAGTTTCGCCTTTCTCGACGCGAGTGGCGATGGGACTCGCCCGGCACGTGATGGAGCAGACCAACTACGGCGGCACGGTTGAGCCCCGCTGGACCAAGCGCGTCGACGAAGCTCGCCGGGAGGCCGCGCGCCTGATCAACGCAGATCCCAACGAGATCGCCTTCGTGGACAACACCACTCAGGGTCTGAATTACTTCGCCCGGGGCATCGCTTGGCGGCGGGGGGACAACGTGGTGCTTCCGCGGATCGAGTTCCCGGCCAATGTGTATCCCTGGCTCTCGCTCAAGGAGAAAGGAGTCCGCATCAAGTGGGTTCGGGACCGCGCGGGCCGCGTGCCTGTTGAAGACATCGAACGCGCAATCGATGCCCGCACTAGAGCGGTTGCAGTCAGCTTTGTCGAGTTCTCCAGCGGTTACCGCAACGATCTTGCGACGCTAGGCAGCATATGCAGCAAGCGGGACGTCTATTTCGTCGTGGATGGCATCCAGGGGCTCGGCGCCCTCAAGCTGGACGTCAAGCAGTGCCGGATCGATGGGCTTTCGGCCGGCGGCCATAAGTGGCTGCTGGCGCCTCAGGGCACTGGGATTTTCTATTGCTCGCGGCGCGTGATGAACGAGCTGGCTCATCCTACCCCCGGGTGGCTGTCGATGGTGGGCTGGGACAACTACTATCAGTTCAATTACAAGCTCTGGCCGGATGCGCGGCGCTACGAGCCCGCGCAGAAGAATCTCTTGGGCATAGCGGGCCTCAACGAGGCCCTGAAGCTTATCAACGGGCTGGGGATCGATGCGGTAGAGCGGCGCATACTCGATATTACCGATCACCTTTGTCGGCTTCTGGAAGACCGGGGCTTCAAGGTTTATAGCCCCCGGGGCGAGGGGGAGAAATCAGGAATCGTCTGTTTCACTCCCCGCAAGTACAGCGCCGAGAAGTCGTGCGCCATTCTGCTCAAGCGGGGTTTCCTCACGGTCCCGCGCCAGGGGAACATTAGGGTCTCTCCGCACCTATACAATACTCGCAAGGAAATGGAGCGGCTGGTCGAAGCCCTACCATAGCGGAGAGCAGCAGCGGAGAGCAGCTGGCTCGCGGGATTTTGAGCTTGACTGGGCAGCCGAGTGGCGCGTAGCCTTGAGGCGAACCCTTGGGAAAGGGGGTGATGGTTCGGGCAGGTTGGGTTCGGAAGTCTGGCAGTAGTGGAGGAGATGTGAGATTGAGCCCGGGTGACGCCGGCTAACGCTCGAGTCACGCGGGACGGCAGGCGACAAGAAGGCTAGGTCTTTTCCAGCAAAGCTGGTGATGGGAGGCTGTGGACGATGCGGTGCGCTTTGCGTTTTCTTTTGTTGGGCTTGGGTTTGCTACTCTCCCTTGTTACCTCTCTCGTGTTTCCGAGTGCTGTGTTGGCATCGCTCCGGATCAACGAAATCTTGCCGGCTCCCCAAAGTGATTGGGATGGGGACCTCTTGATCGATTCCAAGAAGGACGAGTGGGTCGAGATCAGCAATGACGGCCCTGCCAGTGTGGACCTCACCGGATATCTGCTGCTCAACGGCGATGGTCGCACACCTGTCTATGGTTTCTCCGGCAGCTTGGCAGCGGGTGGCCATCTGCTGGTTCGTGGTGATGATGCTCTTGCGTGGGAAGCTGCCAATGGCGAGGCCGCGATCGGGCTGAGTCTCAATAACTCGGGCGACATCGTCTGGCTGGCTGCCCTTGCGGGCTCCGACACCAGCGTGGTTGACTCGCTCGAGTTTGCTGCCTCATCCGTGGGGTACGATGTGTCGCTCGGGCGGATGCCCGATGGCAACGGGGCGTGGGCCATCTTTGATCACTTTGCGCCCATGGGCGGAAATGGCCAGGATCCGACACCCGGGCAGTCCAACTCGTCCGATCCGGGCCCGCATGTCCTGGGAATCACGCGAAGTCCGCTCTACCCGACCCAAGACGACAGCGTGAAGATTACTGTCGAGGGTGGGTCGGTAATGGGGGTTTCAAGAGCACTCCTCTTCTATCAGGTCAACTTGGAGAACGGCGAAGAGCCCGAGATGTTGCAGGTATCTGGAACCAGCCAGCTGGGCACGTGGGCGTACACCCTGCCGCCTTGCGCTGCGGATGACACCGTTCGCTATCGAATATCGCTCTCGGACAATTCGGTCACGACCGTAACGACCTGGATGGGTTACAAAGTCAGAAGCGGAGGCCTTGCGGTCAGGCTCAACGAAGTCCTTGCCGATCCGCCAAGCGATGCCACGGGCGACGCCAATCGCGACGGTGTCAGAGACTCCGCAGACGATGAATTCATTGAGCTCGTCAATTGCGGACCCACTCCGGTTGATATTGCTGGGTGGAAGCTGGCAGATGCCACATCGGTCAGGCATGTCTTTCCCGACACGGGCATGGTCTTGGCTCCGGGTGAATTCCTAACCGTTTTCGGTGGCGGATCTCCGACTGGCTTCGCAGGGAAAGTGATGACGGCATCATCCGGCAGCCTGCACCTGACCAACACCAGCGATGTCGTCTCGCTGCTTGATAGGTCGGGCGCCCTGGTGGATATTCTCTCCTACAGCAATGAGGGCAACAAGGATCAGGCGATGATTCGCTATCCGGATTGCTCCGGTGGCTGGGTGCTCCCGTCCCAGGTCGGTCTGCAAGCACCCTTCACGCCTCAAGCACCCAATGGTGGGGGCAGCCCCGTCAGTCCCACCACCTGGGGCGGTATCAAGGCGTTGTTCAGGTAGGTAAAGCGGTTGATTCACGAGGACGGGCCGAGGCCCCGGGGCCAAACCTCGGGGCCTCCTCCGCTCTCAAGTCCGGGCGACAGAGCTTGAGTTTGCGATAGGCAGCAGTATGATTGGCAAAGGGGGGTGATCAGCATGGCTGTTGCGGAGATCAGTGTCGTGCCCGTAGGGACGGTGAGCGCGAGCATAAGCAGCTACGTGGTCAATGCGGTCAAGATCGTCAAGGCAAGCGGGCTCAGGTACGAGCTCTCATCGATGGGAACCAACGTCGAGGGCGACGTCGGAAGCATTCTCGCCTTGGTCCAGAAGGTCCACGATGCCTGCTTCAAGGCGGGAGCCGTGCGCGTCCTTACGACCCTGAAGATCGACGACCGGCAAGACAAGCCCCTATCGATAGAAGGCAAGAAGGCCGCGGTTACCGGGAAACTATAATCCCGGTAGGGAACTCGCCGTAGCTCAGGATCGAACCCGGCATGAAATTAGCGGTCTCCACTAGCTTGCCGTCTTCGAATGAAAATACCTTTCCGAGATCGGCGTAAACCCACTTCTCGACGACTCGGTCCATTGTGCTCTCGCGGTATCGTGTCGATGGGGCGCCATAAGCCT
>DATKKY010000179.1:0-13002 GCA_035542695.1 bacterium
GTCGATTTTGCGGGGATGAGCTTCCCGAATCCCTTCATGCTAGCTGCGGCCCCGCCGACCCGGAACGCCGAGATGATCAAGCGCGGCCTGGCCGCCGGGTGGGGAGGCGCGGTCACCAAGAGCATCGCCCTTGATGCCGCCCGCGACGTCCAGCCTCGGCTCTATCCCTTGCGCCACGACAAGCGCAAGGTCGGCATGGAGAACATCGAGCTGGCCACCACGCTGACGGTTGAGCGGTGGCAGGGGGAAATCGCCGACGTCAAAGCTGCCTACCCCGACCGTCCTCTGTGGGCGAGCATTATGGAGGTGCCGGTGAAGGCCAACTGGCAGCGCCTAGCAAAGGCGGTCCAGGAGGCTGGCCCGGACGCCCTTGAACTCAACGTGTCATGTCCGCACGGCATGGTCTCAAAGAAGATGGGCGCCTTCATCGGCCAGGATGCGGAACTGACGGGGGAAGTGGTTTCCTGGGTGAGGGAGGTAGCCACGGTTCCGCTGGTGGTCAAGCTGACTCCCGATGTCGGCAACATAGCCTTTGTCGCGCAGGCTGCCAAAGCCAAGGGAGCCGACGCCCTGTGTGCGGTCAACTCGGTCTCGGGCATCGTGGGAGTGGACCTGGACACACTGACGCCGCTGCCGGCTGTCGGTGGGCTGGCTGCCTGCGGGGGCTACTCCGGTCCCGGCATCAAGCCTATCGCCCTCAGGTGCGTCGCCCAGATCGCCAAGGCCACCGGGCTGCCGGTCTCGGGACTGGGCGGTCTCACCACTTGGGAGGATGCAGTTGAGTTCATGGCAGTCGGTGCTGCCACCGTGCAGGTCTGCACTGCGGTGATGTGGAAAGGCTATGGGATCATCGGTCGCCTGCTTGAAGGCTTGGATAAGTACCTTGAGCGGAAAGGCGCTTCCGACTTGAGGCCGATCATCGGCGCGGCGCTTCCTCGCATCGTTGAGTTTCCGGAGCTGCCGCTCGGGCCTCGGGCCGTGGCGAGCGTCGATAGCACGTGCAACGGCTGTCTCGCATGCGTGACGGCTTGTGCGGATGGCGGTTTCCAGGCGATTGTCGGCGTGGCAGGCGAGCTGGTGACTATCGATGCCGCCAAGTGCGACGGCTGCGGGCTGTGCGCCATGGTCTGCCCGCGAAGCAGTATAACGATGGTGCTCCGGTAGTAGCGCCGCGCCTCCCTGGGTCTCCTCCGCTTTGGTGCGAAATCAGTAGGGTGTCCCCGGCGTCCCCCGAGCTAAATCGGTATTGTGTCCCCCGGTTCTGCGCCTTATAATCGCAAGAAGTGCGCAAGGGTTAGGAGGGAGATCTTGGCGGACATATACGATGAGAAAGCTTACCAGCAGTTCGCCCGCAGCCTTGCCCCGCTCTTGAAGGGCAGGAACATCCGCAGGGTGCCCCTGGAGGGGCTTAGGGCGGCGGCCGTAGCGTCCGGGACGCGGACGGAGTTCGGTTCCTACGGATGGCGCTCAGCGACTTCGAGCAGGATCGGTCCCAAGACCGTTTATCTCGGAAGTCCTGCGATCCGGCTCCCCAGGCCGAGTGACGTTCACAAGAACATCATCGCGGCTGCACCTCAGGAGCTCGAGAACGTTCTCCACCTGATGAAGACGCTGCCTTTCGTCCACCTCAGGCGCCAGATGGGGCGGAACGGCGAGTACAATCCGATTTGCAATCTCTATATGTCGGTCGCCGACCGCAAGAACCATCGGATCGCCTACATGTGGGGCAACACGCTGCGCACGCTCGGCAAGCAGCCTGGGCCCGAGTTCACCATGATCCATATTCCCGAAGAGCACAATATCCGCCAGCAGGTGCTGGTGCTGCCCGAGTACAACATCAACATCGCGCTCGGCACCGATTACATGGGAGAGGACAAGAAGGGCTTCTTGAGGCAGGCGATGTGGCGGGCGGATGAAGCCGGGATGATGGGGCTCCACGCCGGGACCAAGATGGTTCAGGCGCGGGACGCCAGCGGCAAGCTCAAGACTTACGGAGTCTTCCTCTTCGGTCTCTCCGCGACCGGCAAGTCCACCTGGTCGTGCCACTCGCTCGGACTGGATTACGGCAAAGGCGAAGGCACCGAAGTCACCCAGGACGACATCGTCTTCTTGAAGCGGGACGGCTCGGCGCTGGGCAGCGAGGACAAAGGCTTCTTCATCAAGACCGACGTGGACAAGTCGCTGCAGGAAGCGCTCTACTACGCGCTCGTTGACCGCTCGGCGCTGCTCGAGAATGTCATGATTGACTACAAGGGCAAGGTCAACCTGCTCGATGAGACCCTTTGCGCCAACGGGCGGGCGGTGATCCAGCGCGACAAGATCGGCATCATGGTAGGGAAGAAGAAAGTCAGGATTTCTTCGAAGGGGATCAACCTGCCTCCGGTGGAAGACCTGGATGGGGTGATCTTCGCCTTCATCACGCGCCGCAACACCGTGATGCCCTTCGCCCAGGAGCTGACGGCCGAGCAGGGCGTGCTCGCCTATCTCTGGGGAGAGTCCACCCACAGCTATGCCTCACAACCTGCCCGGGCGGGGGAGTCGGTGAGGACCGTGGGAACTGATCCCTTTATCATAGGGTCGCGCGCCCGCAAGGTGAACCGGTTCCACGACATCGTGATGAGCCTGGTGGCTAAGTATCCCGACAAGATCAGGTTCCTCCAGTACAACACGGGTGGGGTCGGCGAGATCATCGAGGAAGTGGATTTCGAGGGCGCCAAGAAGAAGAAGATAGTCCGCAAGGCCACCCGCGTACCGATTGACGTGATGGCTGCGATTCAGCGCGGCGACCTGAAGGGCACCAACACCTATGAGCTGGGCATGCTCGGCACCCGGGCGATCGCCAAGGTCGCTGGCCGGGAAATCGACGAATATGATCCGCGCAAGTTCTACTCGGCCGAGGAGATCGAGCACTACCTGGCTGACCTGGTGAAGGGGCGGATCAAGTTCACCCAGGAGATTGCCTCCGAGGGCCTCGAGCCTGAGATCGTGCGGGCCGCCGAAAAATCCTTCGCGATTCTGCCCAAGGGCGCATAGCTAGCTCGCCCCCGGGAGTTGGCCTTGGGGCTGTCACGCCTCGGCGCGTCGTATGTAATTGACCGGCTGGCCCACTCGTGTTATAATGGTCCTAACAGAATTGAAGAATCGGGGATCGGCTGACATAGCGCCCGGGCCAACGATCGAGTTCCTTGCGGAGCGGAGATGCCCGGGCGCAAATGCTTTGGTGCCGCAACGTCTTGTGCCGCGCTACCTGCCGTTCACGATGATGTAAGCCATCGCTGTGCTGCCGTACTCGCAGTAGTCGTCCTTGACCCACACATAGACGTAGTTCAAGTTCGCGGTCGCGATATAGACTCCACCCGGCGGATAGACCGCATTGGCCGTCACCGTGGCGTCACTCCAGCTTGCAGGTTCGCCAGGGTCGTTGACCGCGAAGGCGATGCTGGTCACCTTGGTGGCGAAGCTCCCCGGCGCGAAACTCGCCCTGAAGCAGAGGGTGTCGCCGATATTGACATTGATGGGGACTTCCATCTGCGACGGGTTGGCGGTCGAGCGGCATCCCAAAGACACCCCTCCGGCGTTACAGGCTCCGTGGTTTGCGCATATACTCACGGATGGGTGGCTGTCGAGGTTCTCGTCGATGTAGATCAAGATGTGATTGCGCTTATCCTGAAAGACCGTCTCGGTGGCGCCGGCGTCATCTCTGGCCTGGACGTAGAAGCTCCACGGGTTGTCACTCCCCAGCGGCATCAAGGAGGTCACGACCTCAGTTGCCGATGACCAGGGGCTCCAGCGGTGGTCCCACTGAGGGGGCGGCTGGTGCGTGGGCAGCTCTTCGTAGGGCTTGAAGACGTAGCGATACTGGACGACATGACCGTCCTGATCGCTGCCGGTCCAGCCGATCTTGACGCAAGTCGGCAAGGTCACGCTGATATCCGCCGGGTCTCTCGGTGGGTAGTTCACCACGGCGTGGGGGATGGTTGTGGTCGTGTGAAAGCTGACCGTTGCAGGAGTGGGGTCCTTGCCTCCGTTGTCATCGATCGCTCTCACGAAGAAAGTGTGGTTGCCAGAGCATGTGTTCCCTTCCGCAGGGCAGCTGTCGGCTGAGACTACGAAGGTAGAATCCTCAACCGTGACCCGCCCCCAGACCAGGCTGTCCAGCGTTCCAGTGTAGGTCATCCCGTCATGCCACGCGACCTCATACGCGACCACGCGGCCATCGGGATCCTCCCCTCGCCAAGCCATCTCCACCAAGTAGGAATGGGTCGAACCTTGCTGAGGAGACGGGGGAGACAGGAGCGTTGTATCCGGCAGGATATTGGGGCTCTGGTCCTTGCCACACGAGGACACCAAGCATGCTACCAGCGCGAGGCCTGCGACAAGCATCATTCGTTTTTTCATTTTCGATCGCTCCACTAGGTTCCGAAGGTTAAGCCGAGTTTGGCGGTCGGCCCGCCCAGGTTGGCCTCGGGCGAGTCGAGTATATCCAGGCCTTCCATTTTCCAGGTGCCTTTGCGGATATGGGCCCGCAGGTACGAGCCCGAAAGATCCAGCGCCATGAAGCGCGTGACCCAGATCTTGATTTCGAGGAAGGGCTCAATGGCGATGAAGTTCGCCGTGATCCGCGAGGCGACCGTCAGGTCACTGGTCGCGACCGAATCTGGGAGGTCCTTGCCAAAGGTGCTCCATGAGTCATCCCAATTGAACACACCCTGCGACGCGATCCTCCGGGTGATAGTTACGCCGCCGCTGCCCACGAGCAAGCCCGCAATAAGGTCGTACCGCGAGTAGGCCAGATCGGCTCCGATGAGGCCGCCTCCGTAACCGAAATCCACCTTTGCGAACCTGGCCGATTGGTCAGGCATGCCGCTGGTCTCGGAAGAGCCCCCGTAGCCGCCACCCCCCAGGATGATGTTGCCGACGCGCGCATAGCCCTTGCCGCCCACGATGAAGATGTCTTCATCGAGCGCCGGGATGCCCATCGTTCTGACTTGCTTGTTTATGACACCGAGGTTGGCAAACACATATCCCGGAACGGGCCCCCCGCAGCCACCGACTCTGGGCCGAGCATGCCTGCCGCATCTCGGGCACCCAGGGTCGTAGATCTTAGCCGGCGGCTTCGTGACCGCCGTATCAGGTGTGCCACCTGAAGCTGCCAGCTGGGGCGCCCCGATCGCCGCGAGCCCGGCTTCGCTGCCTTGAGCTCCGCAGGGCAACCCCAGGGCGCATCCCACTAAGAGCCCGGTCAGTGCCGCCAACATGATCTTCATCATCTAGTCTCCCTTCGTCTTCGCAGACTACTCGGTTTGGCCGCTTTCACCTGCCAGTCTTTTCTCACGGCATCCCGGATTTCCTTGTACGATGCACCCTTGTCGAAGGCGGCCTTTATCGCCGGCTGAAACACTCTTCTGTAGAAGTCGTCCCCCATGCGCCCAACGATCTCCTTGTCGAAAAGCTTGTCGGTCTGCTCGACTCCGCTGAGACTCCGGAATGTTCGGCCTGCTCGTTCGGCGAGTTCTTCCGCGCTTGGCGGGCGACGGTCCCCAGGCTTTAGCCTGCCGAACTTCCTTGCGGCCACCACCTTGGCCAGCCATAGGCCGTAGCCCTTGGCTTGATCGTCCGGGAGTCCTTCGGCTAGCTTCTCGAGGCGGTTGTACTCGGCGAAAACATCGAATCTCCTGATGCTTGCCAATGGTTTCAGCATGTAGGGCGCCTCGCCTCGTATTCTAAGCAACAACCTGGGAGGCGTCAATCCGCAAAGAACGGGGCCCAAGAGGATGCCAGAAATCGCTTTAGCTTCGCTGGGGAATCACTTATGTTATCGGCATAGCTTACGACATTGAGGGTGGCCGCATGGCAGGAAAGTGCAACATCCAGCTGAGGTTCGGGCTCGTGATTCTCGGGCTGGCCGTCCTCTCCTGCAGCCCGCAACTAGTCAAGCAGGGTGAGGCGCCCCGCAACCCTATCGAGATTCTGGACAAGTCGCCCCGCGTTTATGAAATCGCCTACAAGAGCTTCGCGGATAGTCTGGAGACTGCCAGAGCATCGTCCTATGTCGTGGGCAGCCTTGGGGCGGGCCTGTTTCCGGGTCCGCGGGTTGAGGCCGCGCTTAGGGATTCAGAGGCGACCCAAGGGCTTGACCATCGAGAAGTCGCCGAGCTGGAGTACATCAAAGCCACGCGCCGGTTTGAGGTGGGGGCATACGGGGCGGCCGCCAATCATCTCAAGCAAGCGATGGCCGCGGACGCAACCTACAGGCCTGCCTATCTGCTGCTGGGCAAGATGCTGCTGGGGCGGAGGGCGGTTGAAGAGGCCTGCGAGCTCTTCACCAAGGTGCTCGAGCAGGACTCAACTGACTCCGAGGCCTTGCTGGGACTAGCCAGGTGCCACATCCTGATGGGAAGCTTTGACGAGGCCAGGGACGAGCTGGTTGACGCCGTCATCTTCGATCGACTCAATCTCGAAGCCTGGGGTCTCTTGGCCTCGATGGTGGACCTCCAAGGCTGCCGCCTGGCAGATCACGACGCTCCCGAGCTGGGAATGGTGCGGAAGCTGAGGGGCCGGCACTTCAAGCTGCTTGTTGACGAATCGCTGCGCGACTGCCCGGTCCAGGCAACCGCATGGGTCGCCTATGCCTCGGAGCGGGCGGTCTGGAAGTACGAGGACAAGTACAAGCAGTACTTCGGGGTGACTAAGTACGCTCCCACCTACCAAGAAGACGTTGACTGCTACATGGTGCTGGCTGCGGCCTGGAAGACACTGGCGGAGCGGGACTCGGCCGCCTGCGATGCTTCCTACCTTGACTACCTTGACAAGGTGGCCGAGGACGGCTACCTGGTTTCCCACGTGCTTTTCGATCACGTTTGCATCCAGGCTCCCGGCGCGGCGAGGTTCTTCACGGCCGACGTGATTGCCAAGCTCCGGGATTACGTCAACACGTACGTGATAGTTCCCAAGAGCTGAGCCTTGCTCGAGAAAGCCTATCTCGACATCGAGACTTCCTTCGGCGGTGAGATAACCATCCTCGGCATCTTCCGCCCGCCCGACGAGCTTATCCAGATCGTACAGCCTGACATCTCGCGGCGCACGCTCCTGGGCGCACTCGATGGCGTAAGGGAGATAGTCACCTATTGGGGCCACAGGTTCGACCTGCCCGTGATCAGTCGCTGCCTCAGGGTCAACTTGAGAAGACGTTTCGAAAGCAAGGACCTTGCCGACCATTGCCACAGGCATGGCCTTTTCGGGGGGCTCAAGGCGGTCGAGAAGAGCCTGGGCATCCTCCGCCAGACCGCGGGGCTGACGGGCATGGATGCCATGCAGCTCTGGGAACACTGGCTGGCCGGCAATCGCGAGGCCCTGAGGATCTTGCTCAAGTACAATGAGGAGGATGTGGTCAACCTCTATCTGATTGAGAAAGAGATCTTCAGATTCGATGCCGAAGCTGAGAGCCGCGAACCCTCGCCGTGATGGTCGCGGTCGGAAAGTGACCCACGCCTCGCCCTCGGTAAGCGACCTCTGGCGGTCTCCATCGGTCCGAGCGCCGCAATCCGGAGGCCGTAGCCCGAATCCCCGCCATGGAGCCCGGCATCCAAAAAGCTGAAATCCTTTGACAGTGGCCCGCTTGCGTGGTATAATCTATCCTGAGAGCGGGAGAAATACCCGCTCTTAGTGCTTCTGGGCAGGAGGTGCATAGTGGGTAGGAAAAGCCTCTTTGTAGTAGGAAGCCTCGTATTAATATCCCTATTCGCATGCCTGACGGCGGCAAGGGCCGGCACAATCGTGAGATCCATTGATTTTGCGCGGCCGGCCGTGACTCTCTCAGAGCAAGGAACTACCATTAAGCTCGATGGAGCGCCAGCGATGGCTAATCCTGGCGAGCCGCTCCTGCCGGTCTATGGGCTCCAGGTGCTCTTGCCCGAAGGGGAGAGCGTCGTGCACGTGACGGCCCAAGCGGCGACCGAAGAGGAGATTCGGCTCGATGCTCCGCTTGAACTGGCCCGCGAAGAGCTGCCGACTGATTCTCCCGAGCCGGCTCGCTCCGCGGTTCCGCGGGCAGCCTTCGACACTACGCAGAGTTTCCCTGCGGTCCGAGCCAAGCACGTTTACACTGGGACCTACCGGGGCTACAATGTCGCATTCATCGATCTCTATCCGGTCGTTTACAATGCATCGGCGGGCCTGGTCACTTGCGCTCGCCGGCTCGAGGTCACCATTGAAACCGCCGCCAGCACGGAGATGCTTGAGCGCTCTCTCGGGACCCTGAGGCCGGCCAAGGCGGGCGATGCGGCCGCTGTCGCGAGTCTCGTGGGTGACGACGGTGCGGCGCAGTCGTACGCCGGCCGGGCTCCCCGCATGCGGCTGGGAGCGACCTCCAGCCTGGTGGACCCCGCCGCCACCTATCCCTACGTGATCATCACCAACTCGGCTCTCGAACCCTTCTTCGAGGTCTTGAGGCAAGAGAAGGCCAACCGGGGCCTCGCTGCCAAGCTGGTGCTTGTCTCGGACATCGCAGCGACTTACTCCGGCGCTGACCTTCAGACCAAGATCCGGAATTTCATCAAGGATGCCTATCTCAACTGGGAGACCGAATATGTGCTGCTGGGCGGCGATGACGACATAATTCCGCATCGCGGCCTTTATGCGGTGGGTCCAAGCGCCATTGACGAGGATATCGCTTCCGACCTTTACTACGCTGGCTTGGACGGCACCTGGAACGATGACGGCGACAGCAAGTGGGGCGAGCCCGGCGAGGCCGATCTCATTCCCGAGGTCAGCGTCGGCCGTGCTGCAGTGGGCGACTCGGCGGAGGCCACCAACTTCATTGCAAAGGTAATCAAGTATGAGAACGCGCCCGTGGTCGACCAGATAAAGTCCGCCGAACTGGTGGGCGAGGCGCTTTCGAGCGGGACCTGGGGCGGCGACTACAAGGATGAGATCAAGTACGGCTCTTCGGCCTGGGGCTACACCACCGCTGGATTCCCGGCCTCTTTCACCGTTGGCACTCTCTATGACCGCGACCTCTATCCCGATGCCTGGGACAAGGAGGACTTGATCCCGCTCTTGAATAGCGGCCGCCACCTGGTGAACCATCTGGGCCATGCGGACGTGCTCTATTGCATGCGGATGTACGACACCGATGTCGAGACCCGATTCACCAACGATGGCGTATCCAGCACTTACTTCATCCTTTACAGCCAGGGTTGCTATGCCGGCTCATTTGACAACCGAAACCCGACCGGCTACACCACCGACTGCATTGGCGAGCACTTCACCTTCATTCCCAACGGAGCCGTGGCCTTTATCGGCAACACGCGGTACGGCTGGTACATGCCTTACAGCACCAACGGTTCGTCCCATCATTACGACCGTCAGTTCTTCGATGCGCTCTTCGGCGAGCACATAACGGCGATCGGCAAAGCCAACGATGATTCCAAAGTTGATAACATCCCGTTCATCGACGTGGCCGCGATGCGCTGGGTCTATTACGACCTGGTGCTGCTGGGCGATCCCGCGATGGATATCTGGACCGATACGCCGGGCACGCTTGCCGTTTCGCATCCCGACGTGATCTATTCGGCAGACAACCAGGTCGAGATCGACGTGACCGATGGGGCGGAAGCGGTCGCCGGGGCCCGAGTGGCGTTCTTCACCGACAGCACTTACGCTTGCGGTTACACCGATAGCGCTGGCAAGGTTTACTTGGATCCCAAGAGCGCGGGCGCAAGCTCGGTCCGGTTGGCCGTTACGGCCCATAACTTCTACGCTCATCTGGACACCATCGCGGTTGAGCCTTCCGGCCGCCCGGTGGTGATTATCAGCCAGTTCGCGATTGACGATGACGCGACGGGAGCGAGCCACGGTAATTCCAACGGTGCGCTGGATGCCGGAGAGACCATCGAGTCGACCGTGTCGCTCAAGAACGTGGGGCAGGACTCGGCGCTGAGCGTGTCGGCGGTCTTGAGAACCTCGGATCCTTATGTGACCGTGATCGATTCAAGCGGCGCCTTCGGGGACATTGCGCCGGAGAGCACGGTCGTGCCTCCCTGGAGTTTCACTTATCAAGTCTCCCCGGCTGCTCCTGACAGCCACACCGTTACCTTCGAGCTTGCCATTGCTTCGACGGACACTTCGCTGGTCCGGCGCTACTCGACCGCCATCAAGGCGCCGGCCTTCGCCATTGCCGGGATATCCCGGGAAGACACTCTTGGAGGAAACGGCGATGGATGTGTGGAAGCCGGCGAGACCATCCGCACGGCCATCCTCTTGAAGAACCTTGGATCAGGAACGGCAAGCGGCGTGAGTGTGCGAGCCACCGAAGCCGACCCCTATGTGGAGCTTGATGCAGACAGCGCTTACGCTGACAGCGTGGCTTCGGGCGAGACCGTGGCGCTCTCCCCGGCCTTCGTGCTGCGATTGTCACCCGACTGTCCTGAGTTCGATAAGATCGAGCTTGTGCTCAACGTGACCACGGCTTCTGGAACGGTGGCCACCGATACCGCAGCGATCTACGTGGGCGGCCTGCTCAGTGATGACATGGAGAGCGGGGCTCCGGGGTGGGTTCACAGCGGATTCAACGACCTCCGGATCGATCAGTGGCACCTTGATACTTACCGCGACCACACCACCGGCAGCGGCCAGTCATGGAAATTCGGCGGCAGGGGGGCCGCTACTTACGCCAATTTCGGCCATGGCGCCCTCGAGACTCCCGAGCTCTGTCTTGGGGCTAATGCCCGGCTGAGCTTCTGGCACTGGATTCATGCCGAACTTTACTCCGGCAGGTACGCCTGGGATGGGGGCATAGTGGAGATCTCGACCGACGGGGGCGATACTTGGTCGGAGATTGCGCCGGTCGGGGGCTACTACTACAGGATCTATCCCAACTTCTTCAGTCCGTTCGCGGCCAATACGCCGTGCTTCGCCTGGACCAGCAGCTGGACCAAGGTCGAGTTCGATCTGTCGGCTTACCAAGGCCGGGCCAAGATAAGGTTCCGGTTCGGATCCGACCAGTACTACAATGACGAGGGATGGTACGTTGATGACGTAGCCATCTCCGATGATGCTGCGTCAGTCACGATCCCTGACAAGAATCTCAAAGTCGTGCCGACCAAGTTTGCTTTGGGAGCGATTGATCCTAATCCAGTCTCATTCCGATTCAGCGTCTCCTTCGATGTGCCACGCAGCTCGCAGGTGGCCATCGAGATCTTCGATGTCACCGGGCGCCAGGTGGTGCAGGTCGCGAACTCAGTCTTTGCCCCGGGTCGGTACTCCAAGGCCTTCGACTGCCACGCCAGCCTCGCTCCAGGTGTGTACTTCCTTACCATGCGAGCTGGCAACTTCGGCGAGACCAAGAAACTGGTCATCGTCAGATAAGGTCCCCCGCCCGCCAGTCCGCGCCTTCCAGCTGAATCTAGTTTCAGCTATTGCGGCGGCCGCCGCCGCCGCCGTTCCCCTTAGCGATTCCTGCCCACGGTAGCTGATTCTTGGCGGAACTTGGCAAAAAAAGCTTGACAAACTCTGGAGATGGGTGATAAACCGCTTTCCAGAATGTCTCAGATACCCTCGAGCTTACACAAGATACGTGCATCGCATGGTAAAGCACAGGAAAGGAGCGGCCTAACTACCTAATGCCACTAAAGTTGGTGCCGGTCGGGGTTGCTCCGCAAGCTTCCGAACCCGGCCCGGACGAAGCGAAAAGCCCAAGAAGGCAAGAAGCCAGCGAAGGAGGGAAGTCATGAGAAAGTACTCCCCTATTTTTTTTGCTTGTTTGGTCATTTCGATCCTGATTGCCCAGACTGCCTTCGGTGCCGTTGTCGGCAAGATCGCCGGCAAGGTGACTGACCTCAAAACCGGCGAAGCTCTCTACGGGACCAACGTCATCATAGACGGGACCACCCTGGGAGCGGCATCGCAAGCCAACGGCGAGTACTTCATCATCAACGTCCCGCCTGGAACCTATAAGGTCAGGGCGCAGATGATGGGTTACCGGACGGTGATCGTCGATAACGTCGGGGTTAGAGCCGACTACACCACTACCGTGGATTTCGCTCTCGAGCAGACCACCGCGGCGACCCTCGAGCCGGTGCTGATTTATGCTGAGCGGCCTATCATCCAGCCCGATGTCACAGCCACCACAAGGTTCTTGAGCGCGCAGGACATGGACAACATGCCGACCCGGGGCTACCAGGAAGCGGCTTATCAGCAGACCGGTGTAGTGGCTTTCCCGGTGCAGCCTGACATCGATTTTCGGAGAGACCGCGAGAGCAGCAATCAGCCATTGCTCAACATCCGAGGCGGCAGATATAACGAAGTCGCCTACTATGTTGACGGTTTCTCCCAGCAGGACCCGCTGACCGGGCTCTCGTCAACCGAGATCAATCAGAGCGCCATCAAGGATGTTACGGTCCAGACCGGCGGGTTCAATGCTGAGTACGGCCGAATAATGTCCGGGGCCGTGAACGTGATTACTGAGGAGGGCTCGAGCAAGTACGGGGGCTCCTTTGAGAGCGCCACGGACAACTTGGCGGGCAGCTGGATCGGCACCGACAAGTACGACTACAACATCTACGACATATCATTCGGTGGCCCTGGTCTCGTGATTCCGGTGTTTGGAGACAAGACCAATTTCTATTTCTCGGGTGAGCGGCGGTACAGCGGGGACCGGAAGCCGAGTTCGATTCACCCGTTCGGCGAAGCGATACTCCCGGGCAACACTATTGCGGGCTGGAGCTGGCAGGGCAAGTTCACCTACAATCCTTCGCCTACCCTCAAGTTCAAGCTTGGAGGGCTGGGCTCCCTAGATGATTGGCGCGAGTTCATGAACATTTACTACTACGATATCGACCATACTCCCCGGTACAAGGACCTCAACTACTCGGTTACCGGAAGCATGACCCAGACCCTGAGCCCTTCCACTTTCTACACTCTGGCCGGCAACTATTTCGTGACCGACCGGAAGCGTGGCGACGGGATCTATTTTGACGACGTGCCCGCATATTCGAGGCCCAA
>DATKKY010000180.1:0-9815 GCA_035542695.1 bacterium
CTGATCGAATAGGCCTGAGCGATGGTGGGATTGTCATCGACGTTGACCTTGCACACTTTCAGGGTTCCCTGCATCCGGGAGGCCAAGTCATCGACAGCCGGCGCCAACACGCGGCAAGGAGGACACCAGGAGGCCCAGAAATCGACCAGCACGGGTAGGTCCGATTTCAATACTTCGGCGTCGAACGTGGAATCGGTTATGTCCAGCGGCTTGCCAGGCATTGCCCCCTCAAGCTTCCGGAGTCCGGTCCGCGCTCGATCTACTTGGGACCAGTGCTACCGACATCAAATGTGCAGGTGAACTCCTCACTAGAATTGCCCGCCCTGTCGGTGGCTTTGCACTTGAACTTGTACTGGCCGGGGAACTGCTGGCCGTCAACAGTCGCCGTGAAAGTCTTGTTCTCACGCTTGCAGTCGGACGCTTCGATGCTCTCCCCACCACCGGGCACGCTGAACCTGTAGGTGTAGCAGAGTGAGTCAACGGGCGTGGCGGCCGACATGTTGGCAGCAACATCGTGAGCGTATATAACATAGGTCCACGTGAAATTGGGGTTGGTCGGCTTCATCGGCGGACACGCGACGCTGTCAACGATCGGCGGCTCGTTATCAAAACGCACGGTGAAACGACGCGATGTTATGGTCTCCCCACCGCGGCCATCGACCACCTTGACGCTGAAGGTATAAACCGTGTCCGGCAGATTGGAGATATCGTATCCCCAGTACTCGTTGGTCGCCGGCTTATAAACCCGGACCCAGCCCTGTTCAAGCTCATGCGGAAAGACGACGATGGTATCCACTGACGTCGGGGTAAGCCGGACGAAAGTCTTGCCCATACCCAGGTCATCATCGGTGTCCACAGCCACCCATTCGAACGTCGCAGCGTTATCATAGATCACGCCTCGGTCAGCCGGAGCCCGGGTAAACCATACTCTGGGATTACTGTCGTACTTGGGCTGTATGTCCTGAATGCAGCCCCAGGCAGTAAGAGCTACGGCGGCGAGGGCAAGCACCAGTATCATTCTTCGCATGTTTGTGACCTCCATCATCGGCTTTTCCACGTAACTATAATCACGATAGCGGCGGCTTGTCAACAGGTATGCACGCAGCTCGGGGGGCTCCAGCCTTGGCCCACTTGAGGAGCAGCCGAACCGCGTCGGCTCGCTTCATCCTCCAACCCCTTTTCAGGGCTTCCTCGAGCAGGAAGTTCTTGGCTGCACCTACCTGAGGTCCCTCCGAGATACCCAGAATCCCCATGATGTCGCGCCCGTTGACCGGTAGTTCGGGGCCTGGCCCCAGCCGGCGCTCCAGGCTCTGGATTCGCTTCCTGAGATCACTGATGCCTGTCTCTCCGTCCGTGAACGGGCGCTGGGCCTTACGGTCGGCCTCAGCCAGGATGAGCACGCTCTCAAGATCCTCGCCCATCCTGCGGACGAACCGTCTGACTGCCCGGTCGCTCCAGGCCGGCGAGTAATTGATCATGTGATTCCCGGCAAGAAACACCATGAGCCCAGTGGCCTCCTTGGAGAACTTGAGACTATCGGCCACACGGGCCATTATGTCGCGAGAGACATCCTCGTGACCGTAGTACACCATCCGGTCGCCTCTTCGGGTCTGGGTCGCGAGCTTGCCCACGTCGTGGAGGAGTCCCGCAAGCCGAAGTGTTGCCACCGGCGGCATGTACGCGGCCGTCTTGGCAAGGTGAGTGAAGAGGTCATAGGCGTGGTAGGGTGTTTCTTGGGAGAAACCATCGGCTTGAGCGAGCTCCGGCAACAGGACCGCGTTTATGGCCGATCGCTGCATCAGCCTTAGGGCCGAGAGCAGCCTGGGCGAGATCAGTATCCGCTCAAGTTCCCCCCTGATCCTCTCCGCGGCAGGTCGATGGAGCAGGTAGGCCATTCTCTCCATCGCGCTCGCGAGGGCGCGCTCCAAGCTGAAGCCGTAACACGCATAGAACCTCACCGCCCTGAGGATCCTTAGTGGATCGAGCCACAGGGTACGGCAGGGGTCCCCGGGGGTGCTCAGACAACGCGCCGCGAGGTCCCGTAGCGCCCGTCCGGTCGGGTCAAGCACAAGGCAGCGGCGGCGCGCTGCCCCGAGCGATGCAAGTTCCACGTACAGGCAGTTGACAGTGAAGTCGCGCCGCAACGCATCTCGGGCCAGGTCACCTTTCAGCCTGCAAATCTCGACTTCGAGACCGTTGCCCACCACCAACACCGTCTTGAACCGGGGATAGACCACAGGCCCAGCGAGACCGTAAGCACGCGCCAACGCCCGGGCAAGCGCCTCGGGCTCTACTCCATCTACAACCAGGTCGAGGTCTGTGGTGGCTCTCCCGACCAGGTGGTCTCTGACAAACCCGCCGACCACAAACCCCCGCCCTCCTCTTTTCCAGAGGAACTCCGATGCGGTGGCCGCCAATGCCAGCTGCGCGGCGGGAACATCGTTCCGGTCGAGCCAGTTTCGCGGTTTCATATCATCAGTTTCCCGACGCTCTCCGGATCGAGCGGCACAGCAGAGATGAGGCGATCCAGCTCCTGGGCAACCGCTCTGACCATCACACGTCCCTCCCGCTTTCCATCGCTGTACCTGGCGACGATGCTCGCGGCCAATTCGAGATCATCCAGGGCAGCTTTGCCCGCGAGGATCGCGGTCGGTCCCGGGCAGTCCTCGGTGGTGAGAACCACGTCCCCCGGGCGAGCCCGGCCAGTCAGGTCATTGTTCTCTTTTTCGTTGCGGCCGACCACCAGTTTGCATCCCTGGGGCAGCCTCAGGTGCCTCCCAAGGCGAAGCAGGCCTGCCTCATGCAAGTTCAGGTCGCCCCGGGCAAGCAGGTCTCGCACCCGGGGAGCGAACTGGGGATCGGTCAAGAGGCAGCCACCTGCGGGGGCAGAGAAGCCCGTAACGCCGAGTTCCCGGGCGAGTTGAATCTGCTCCCGGCGCGATCGGCCGGATATGGCAAGCATGTCTTCCCGCTTGACCCATCCCCTAGCCTCCGGGATGGTCTCCTCCAGTAGTTTCGCAGACAGGGGCCGCAGAATCAGCCCCAAGAGCCCACTGGCCTTCTCGATCTTCCTCAGCGTGTCCAGCCGCTGGGACATGGGCCGCTGCCCGAGCACTTCACCGGTCACCACGAATGACGCCCCTTCGTCCTTCATTACGCGGCCGGCCTGCTTGAGAAAATAGATATGGCAATCTATGCAAGGGTTGACGTTGCTGCCGTAGCCGTACCGTGGCGACCTGACGATATCCAGGTACTCGTCTTCCAGGGTAACCACGACCAGACGGGCACCGAGCGCGCCAGCGACCGCACTGGCGGCCGAGTCCCGGATCTCGGTGCAGCCTCCAAAGGGACCTTTACAGTGGACCGCTATTACTTCGACGCCCTGGTCCATCACCAGCCTGAGAGCGAGGGAGCTATCCAGGCCGCCCGACAATAGGCACACCGCTTTCACTTTGGCCTCAGGAACCACAGGGTCTTGCCCTCCGGCTAGTCCAGGATTTGAATGAGGTTCTCGCGCGCCTGCTTGACCAATTCCCGTATGGGTAACTCGAAAGGACAGCGGGGCTCACAGGTCCCACATTGGTCGCAGTCAACCGCCTTCTTGAGCACGTCCTGCCAAGATGGGGCTCGCAAGGCGGGCTCCCCCAGGCGCTTCCTAATAGCGTCGACTTGCAGCAGCATGGAGATCGGCACACCATTCGGGCAGGGCTGGCAGTAATCGCACCTCCGGCAGAACCGAGGGCCAAGACTCGCCTTTATGGCCGCGATCCCCTCCAATTCCCGCCGCCTCAGGGGACGCGGGGTCCTGGCAATTGCTGCGTTCTCCCGCACTTCACTTACCGAAGCGACACCCGGGATGGCGACGATCCCGCCCGTGGAGAGCACCCAGCGCAAAGCGATCTCCCACTGGTCGATCACGCCGCCGCCGAAGGGCTTCATGGCGATCACGCCCATGTCGGCCTTGAGCGCCGACGGAATCACCTCGGCCAAGGCCCGGTCCTCAATCACGTTGAAGAGGATCTGAATCGTCTCGAACTCGGCGCATTCAATAGCCAGCCGCGCGATATCGAGGTTGTGGGTAGTGATGCCCACGTGCCGCACCCGACCCTCAGCGCGCAGCTCTCGAAGGGCCTCGCAAGCACCTCCCGGACCCAGCACTTGGTCAAAGGCCTCGCGGTCACTGACGCAGTGGAGCTGATAGAGATCTATGGAGTCGACGCCTAGCGCGGCCAGGCTTGCCGCCACGTCCTCCAGCATACCTTGCTTGTCCCGCTTCGGAGACTTGGACGCCAGGACCGGCCTTGCTCCGAGCTCTCGCAGGGCTTTCCCGATCTTCTGCTCGCTGTCGGCGTAGCCGCGAGCTGTGTCAAAGAAGTCTATGCCCTCCTCCAACGCAGCCTGTACGACGTCCCGGGCCCCGGCCGTGCTGATCCTCATGATCGGAATGCCGCCGAACCCCAGGAGTGATACCGCGAGATTAGTAGCACCCAACCTTCGTCTCTCAAACATTGGTCAGCCTCATGATCCGCGGTCGCGCACTAGGTGAGTATAAGCTAAGCCGACGGGGCATCAAGTCCAAAGGCGATCTTACGGGTTGCCAAATCCCAAGACACGTGCTACAAGAGATGGCGATGAGGAATCCAGCAGCCAAGCGCGGAAGCGGCATTCTGCTTCATGTGACCTCCCTCCCATCACTCTATGGCATAGGCGACTTAGGGCCAGCCGCCTACGAGTTCGCGGACTTCTTGGTGGAGACCAAACAGCGTTACTGGCAGATCCTGCCGCTCGGACCGACCGATCCCGTGACGGGCAATTCCCCTTACAGCAGCACTTCGGCATTTGCCGGCAACAGCCTGCTCATAAGCCCCGACCTCATGATGCAGGACGGGCTCTTGACCAAGGATGATCTTCGACCGCTACCGCCGTCCCGGCGGGTTGCCTACCCCGAAGTGATGGCGCACCGTGAGCGGCTGCTGCGGGCGGGCTTCAGGCGTTTCAAGCAAGACTCCCACAGATCCGATTTCGAACGGTTCCGGGCTGACGAGGCAGCCTGGTTGGAGGACTATGCGACTTTCGCCGCCATCAAGGTGCATTTGGGGCGCCGCGCCTGGGGGGATTGGCCCCATGACGTCCGGCAGCGCCGCAAGGCCGCCCTGCAGGATCTCAAGCGCACGCTGGCAGAAGAGATTGAGCTCGCCGAGTTCACTCAGTTCGTCTTCTTCAAGCAGTGGCGGGCCTTCAAGCAGTACTGCAATGACAAGGGCATCAATCTGATAGGCGACATACCAATCTACGTGAGCGATGACAGCGCCGACGCCTGGAGCCACAGCGAAATCTTCAAGATGGACGAGGACTGTCGGCCCACCGTGGTGGCAGGCGTGCCGCCGGATTACTTCAGCAAGACCGGGCAGCTCTGGGGGAACCCAATCTACCGGTGGGATGTGCTCAAGGCTGGTGGCTACAAGTGGTGGATTGCCCGCATTCGCCACGCCCTCGCCCTTTACGATGTGGTGCGAATCGACCACTTCCGTGGCTTTCTGGCTTACTGGGAGGTCCCGGCCGGCGAGAAGACCGCGGTAAACGGATGCTGGGCCGACGCACCGGCCGAGGACTTCTTTGAAATCCTGAGTGGCGTCTTCCCGCATCTTCCGATCGTAGCTGAAGACCTAGGAGTGATCACTCCCGATGTGAAGGCTCTGATGAAGCGCTTCGGCCTCCCGGGCATGCGGGTGTTGCTCTTTGCCTTCGGCGACGGCAGCCCTCGCAATCCTTATCTGCCCCACAACTATGTGGAGGACTGTGTAGCCTACACCGGCACCCATGACAACAACACCGCCCGCGGGTGGTTCGAGGGTGAGGCCCGACCCCAGGAGAAGCGAAACCTGGCGCGGTATCTTGGATGCGAGGTCACCCCCGAGAACGTGGCGTCCGAGCTGGTTCGCCTCGCTATGATGTCAGTAGCAGCCACTACGATCTTTCCGGTTCAGGATATTCTGGGGCTTGGTGAAGATGCCAGGATGAACCTGCCGTCCACACCTGAGGGCAACTGGGGTTGGCGCTTACTGCCTGGTGAGGTGAACGCCGAGGTCGGAGCGCGACTCGCGGAGATAACGGAGACCTACGGAAGAACACCGGCCGAGCCCGGGACGGTCAAGGAGTGAAGCCGTGGAGCAATTCGCGAAGGTTCTGGTTCTGAGAAACGAGGTTGAGGCGCAACTGATCGATCAGGCCCTGACCGAGCAGGGTATCCCTCACTTGATTCGGTCCTATCACGATTCCGCCTATGACGGCCTGTTCCAGACCCAGAAGGGTTGGGGTCACGTGGAAGCTCCTCCGGAATGCAAGGATGAAATCAGGGCGATCTACGAGGAATTGGCCGGAGAAGAGCAGTCGCCGTAGCCGTTCTGGCCAAAATGATGAGGGCCAGGCTTGCCTAGCCCAGCCCCCATCAGCCTCAAGACACTTAGAGTCTAGAGTATCACCGTAGCATATCCGTGCTTGTGCTCCGAAGCCCCACATCCCATCTTCCCGCAGCTCATGTGAGCCTTTCCTCCAGACTTGCACATGCGGCTGTGGCTGGAATGCTTTGCCTGGCAACAGTGCCCTGAATGCTGGCAGCACGAACCGGGAGCAGCCCCCATCATCGCACACCCCGAGCCCATCATCGGGCATCCCGACCCCATCTTCATTTCCATACGGGAGCATTTCGAATGCTCGGCACAGGCTTCGCCCATTCCCCGGGCGGCACACCCGCCGGCACCCTCTTGCATTTGCTTGTGACAACATCCAGGCATATCACCCGACGGTTGCGCGCTCGTGCCCTCAGTGGGCTTGCCCGCGCATGACCCCTGTGATTTCGACTCCATGCCTGGGCATCCGGCCCACGCCCAAGCCGCCACCAACGCCACCATAGCCACCATGGCCAGTACCAGACCCGTTCGTCTCACCTAAGGACCTCCTCCCTATTGGTCTCCCATTCGCTTTCTCGTTAGATGCTGCCTGCCACTCGCCGGTTTCGGCGATGCATTGCCATGAATATCTTACACTTCAGAACCGGGTTTGTTCCACAAGAAGGAGAAAAACCTTTGATCCGACGAGCCGTCAGATTACAATCTTCAACAGCCCGCCCAGCGAGACCCCTGGGCTCCGCGTCAGACTACGGCCTAAGAAGGAGTGGACTCAATGAAGGTGATCGCCATCAACGCAAGTGCCCGGAAAAACGGCAACACCGCTATCTTGATGAACCAGGTCCTGTCAGAGCTCAAGCGAGCTGGCGTGGAAACCGAAATGGTTCAGCTCGCCGGCCAGCGCATCCGGGGCTGCACTGCCTGCTACCGGTGCTTTGCCAACAAGGATGGTCGTTGCGCCATCAAGACCGATCCTGTCAACAAGTTGATAGCCAAGATGCAGGAGGCTGATGGCATGATCCTCGGCTCACCTACCTACTTCGCAAATGCGAGTCCCGAGATGCTGGCTCTGATCTGCCGGGCCGGCATGGTCGCAGGCGCCAACGGTGGCATGTTCAAGCGCAAGGTTGGAGCAGCGGTGGTTGCCGTCCGCCGCGGCGGCGCTATCCATGCCTTTGACTCGATCAATCACTTTTTCTTCATAAGCCAGATGATCGTGCCCGGATCGTCATACTGGAATCTGGGCATCGGCCGCGAAAAAGGCCAAGTCAGGAAAGATGAAGAGGGCATGAGAACCATGACGGTCCTCGGCCAGAACATGGCCTGGCTCTTGAAGAGGCTAGGACCGGCGGAATCAGCCAGACGATAGGCCGGCGGCCCGCTGCCGCATCGCTTCGAGATAAGCCTTCGCCTGGGCGCTCGCAGGGTCGATCACGAGCACGCGTCGGAATTCCCGCTCGGCCTTCTTGAGGAGATTGGCGCTGAGATAAGCCACGCCCAGCCGTAGATGGGCATCAGCATCGTTAGTGATGTCATAGACGAACAGGGAATGCCCCGGGGTTGCAAGCGGGTGCTTCTGCTTGAGCCAGTCGTAGTAGTGCTTGTCCCCAATGAAGAGACACTCGAGCAGGTTGGCACTGACCACGAAGACCTCTTGTCGGGGAGCAGCCGAGTTTGTGTGCTCCTCTCTCCTGCCGGATCGATTGTAGGAGAAGAAGTCCTGGTAGGTTATGCCGTAGGTTCCCGGAGAGGCCGTGCCGAAAAACGAAAGCACTACCTCGGGTCTGCCACTCCTGTCCAGGAAAGATGCCAGGCTGGGCAAGTCCTGACCCCAGTCCAGGTTGGAGTCCAGCAGGTACTTGTAACCGTTCTTGGAGCCGCCCACGAGTTCATTGAAGTAAGCCAAGTAATGCGGAAAGGCCAAGACCGTCCCCACCACATACCACACCATGAAACCCGCAAGCACCAAAGCGACGACCTTGCGGCGTGGCCCACCCGATGGAGCTGGCTGCTCGCCGACTCGCCTCACAGCAGTCGCAATCCGGCCGCCCGTCAGGATGAAGAGCAGCGGGTAGATCTGGAGCACGTACCGCAGCCCCAATTGAAGCCGACTAAGCGAGGCCAGCATCAAGAAGAAGACCACGGAGATCACCAGGAAGAGCTCGACCAGCGATGGCTTGACCCTGGCAAAGCTCGCGAAGGCGATTGCTATCATCACAAGGAAGGCTACGGGTGTCTTGACCAGTATGGCTGCGAGGAAGTAGTACCACCAGCCATTGAGCGAGTAGTGCCCGAAGAGGTAGGCGGGCCTTCCCCCTGCACCGACGTCGCTCACGAAGTACTTGAGACTGTCGAAGTAGCGCGAGATCGATGTGACCCGGTAAGTGGCGACGATTATGGCAGCGGCCGCGGCCAGCATGATGGCTGCGCGTACAGGTGCCTGCGCGAGTGTCAACCCCTTGGTTCCCCGCCCCAAGAAGACAACCGTGAGCAAGAGATAAAGGGGCAGCAGACTGAGTGCCGTGGTCTTGGAGCTGAGCGCCATCCCTAGCGCCACGCCGGCATAGATAGCATGGCGCACATCGGGTTTGAGCAGCAGGTGATGAAAGGTGTAGATCGAGATTAAGATGAACAAGGCATCGGGGACATCAAGGGTGACCAGTGGGCCGTTGGCCAGCATATTGGGGCAGAAGGCGTAGAGCGCAAGGGCGAGGAGCCCCCCTCGCAAGCCATAGATCTCGCTGGCCCACTTGAACACCATGAGGCCCAGCAGCACCGCCAAGACGAGCATGGGCACGCGGCCCCAAAACACTATGGTCCTGGCCGCGACCCGATTGGCGTTGATCAGCTCCTCCCCGAAGGCCCACTCGCTGCCAGTTTTCCAGGCCGGCGAGTCGCGATTGAAATCCAGGTCGAAGGCGAGGAGAGGCACGGCTGCGATCAGCTTGACCAGTGGAGGATGCTCGAAGTTGAGCCTGTAGTCGCCCGTCCTAAGATACGAGTATCCGGCAGCGAGATGAGGGATTTCATCTGAGGTAGCTGATTCCCGGGAGGCGCTGAGCAGCCCCTGGACAGCGAAAGCCGCCATCAGGATGACCACGGCAACCCAAGCCGGAAGTCGCTTCCAGAAAACCATGCCGGTCCACTCTCCCCCTGTGGGTGCCACTATAGGGAGGCTCGTGGCGGCAGTCTACACCAATTTGCGGAAAGAAGCTGGCTGCCCGGGCACCGGCGGACTCGGGAGAAAGAGACGAGGGGGCCGAAGCCCCCTCGTTAGATTCTTTCTGGACTGCTGCTACCTATACAGAGCCTTGATATTGCCCCAGGTCGATGCCTCGACTCCACTCGGAGCGTTCAGCAGTATGCAGTGATAGCAGGAGATTAGCACAGGGGTCTGGATGTCCCAAA
>DATKKY010000181.1:0-4107 GCA_035542695.1 bacterium
CCCGGACGACCGGTAGTGTCGACGTCAACCAGTTTGTGAGGCCGGCTCGGGAGCTGCCTCGTCACTGAGGCCGTACAGGAAGCGGCGGTCCACCTTGGGCTCCAGCTCGCCCAGTATGTCAGGGAGTTCCTTGCCCCCCCGTGCCGCCAACAGCCGGCCCATGGCGAGCGACACCGACAGAACCGCATTCATCCCCAGGTTCGCCTTGCGCTGCATGACGGCGATGCGCTCCTCCGCCGCGGCGTCGCGTGCGATCTTACCGCGCTTGACTGCCAGATCCAGCTCCAGCTCGAGAAGCTGACGATCGATGTCGACTAGGCTCTTGAACTCCGACAGGCGCTTGCCGAGAAAACGCGATCCAATGACCTCCTCGACATTGGCCACGGCATTGAGACAGCCCTTACCGTCGTAACGCGTCGCCCTCATCCACAGCCCCGCCAGCTCGTCGTCGTTCTTCGCCGATATCGACTCCGCTCGCAGCCCCTCCCGGAAGTGGTAAACCTTCCCGACCTCGTCATAGCGGAAGAGTTCGGGGTACTTGCGCGTGATCGGGCCGGCCTCGATCATGCTGTCGACCAGGTGGATGGCCTCGTCGGTCCCCGCCGAAGTCCCCAGCGGCGTCGCCGCCGTAAACTTGGTCCCGTTGTCCAGTCGGATGACCACCCCGACGGTGGGAATCCCCGCGTTGGTGGGCTCCTCGTGCGCGCTGATGTCGTTGATCATGAGCTCCCCCGACAGCCCCCCCAATGAGCGCACCCCCTTCTCGGCCATGTGGATCAACTCCACGATGCGACCATACTTGATCAGCCGCTCGGTGTTGCTTCCCCCGCCACACTTGAGCCCCAGCGCCCCCACCGCAAAGGCGATGTCGGCTTCCATCACCTCGTTGGGCGACTTCGATCGATGCGAGACCACCAGCGCAAGCTTGTGTTCCTTGGCAGCTCGGGTGGCCAACAGCGTCTCACTGAGCGTGCCGATCTGGTTCGCCTTAATCAGCGCCGTGTTGATCAGCCCTTCCTCGGCGGCCCGCATTATGGTGGTGTCCTTGGTGGTCACCAGGTCGTCTCCGATGATCAGTATCTCTTCGTCCAGCTCCGCCATCAGCCGCTTCCAGCCCTCCGGGTCGTCCTCCGCAAAAGCATCCTCCAACGAAACTATCGGGTACTCCCGGATCCAGCGCTTGTAGAGATCCAGCAGCTCATCGGTCGTCATCACCCGCGGATCCTCGGCTCGCCAGAAAAGATACTTGCCGATCGACTCCTTCTCTCCAGTCTCCTCGCGATACGCCTGACTGAGCTCACTGGCGGCCGGGTCCAGCGCCAGGCACACATCGCGGTCCGGAACGAAACCACATTCCTCGATCGCCTGCACCGCCACTTTCAGGGCCCGCTCCTCGGGAATCAGATCGCCCTCGCGTCGCGCGTACGACCCCACCACCCCTCCCTCCAGCCCCACGCCCACGAAGTTTAGCCCTTCCGAGTCCTGGATGATCTGAATCACCCGGCTCTGCAGCGCGTTGGTCACCCGCTGCGCCTCGATGTAGTCCCTGGCTGTAAGTGGGATGAACATCAGCTCTTGGAAGCTCAGGTTGCCACCCATCTCCTCTGTGTGCCGCCCCCCCATGATCGAGTTCCTGAACTCCCATGGCGCGAAAACCAGCCTGCCATCGGGCAGCTCCACCTCCTGGAGGCGGTGGATCTGCAGCTTGCGCTTGATCTTTACCGATAGCGCCGCGTCGCGCAGCGTCTCCAACTCACCGCCGCTCTTCGCAGCCACCTCATGCACGCCCCTGGCCTTCCTGGCTGCCTCTTCCTGTCGCTCACGAAATGCCTTGTACTTGCCTGGATCCGAAAGCAGGAAGTCGAACAACGCCACCGCTCCCACGCTGAACAGTAGGCGCCCCCCAACCACCACCGGCTCGATGCCCCCCATGCGGCCGAAGATCATGAGGGCGACACCAGCAGGAAACGTGGCCAACGCCAGCCGCTTGCTGGCGTTGGGGCCGGCGGCCGACACGGCCAGGTTCTGCGCCTTGACCGCCGGATGGTAGCTACCTGCCTCCTTGGTGACTCCCGGCGCCGCGCCCCAGGGAATCTTCAGGAACATCTCAACGTAGAACAGCCACCTGCCCACCAACCCCTTTGCCATCCTGGCTTGCGCTACACCCAAAAACTCGGGACGCAGGTTGTTGGTGCGCACCGCCATCAGGTAGTGACCCATCTCGTGCAACGCTATGTTGGTGTGCCAGGCCACGTACCAGATGGCGGCTGAGATCACCACCTCAACGCTGAAGAACATCTGCCGGACGACATCCGCCCGCGAGCTGATCGACTCCGAGATGCTCAGAAGAGAGGTGAGAAACGCCGCGTGAAACGAGACCAACTTGTGGTTGGCGATGATCCAACCCCGGTCCAGCCGGGGCCAGCCACCTTCCCCGTGGCTCTTACAAACAAACATGCTTCACCGCCCAAGCAAGCTCGTCACGTCAAACCCACTCAACTTAGCAGATGCCTGCGAGCTGCGTCAAAAACTCACACGCGCGCCCGGGCAGGTGGACATTGGAGTTCGCGCGAAACCAGATCGAATAACTTGCCGCTTGCGTGGCGTTTCGAGGGCGATATTCGATATAGGTTCGAGGGGCAATGAGCGAAGAGCAGTCCGCCACCCGCCGACGGCAGTCATCATCCCTAGGGGGTGAGCGTAACAAGGGGCGCATGCCCACAGCCATACCCAACAGTCAGTATATCGTTCACGTAAGAAGGAGACTCCGATGGAAATGAATGTCGCAAGAGCGGTCGTCACGTTTCTGGAAAGAGCCGGAGTTGAAGTGGCTTTCGGATATAATGGGCATGGCAACTGGGCACTGCTCGACGCCATCGAACACGAATCGACTATCCGGGGGATAAAGGCCAATGCCGAAGACACTGCGGTTCACATGGCCGATTGTTATTGGCGCATGCGTCGCAGCCCACCCTTACCTGTTGTTCTGACGACAGTTGGACCGGGGAATATGAACATTTGCTCCGCTATGGCGAACGCCTTCTATGAATCCTCCGCTATGCTGATTCTCGCCGGGGCAGGGCCGACTCAATGGATTGACAGGGGAAGCTTCGAGGAATGCTACCGTTACGGATCTGAGGAGTTCATTCAGGTAGTCAAGCCTATTTGTAAGAAAGCCGTACTGGCCATCAGGCCAGATACTGCACTAGACATTGTTGTCAGGGCCTATAAGGAAGCAATGACCGGAAGGCCTGGCCCGGTGCTGGTTCAGATACCGTTTGACATTCAGCACACGACGATTGATTTGGATGAAATACCTCCGGCGGAGTTGTGGACGCACATTCATCAGCCTGGCCCTGATCCATCGGGCATTGACAAGGCCGCCTCGATACTGAAGCAAGCCAGGCGGCCGCTCTTGCTTGCCGGCAGCGGTGTTCATAACGCCGGAGCCTCACAGGCACTGATGCGGCTCGCCGAGACATACCAAATCCCTGTCGGTACGACATTTTCCGGGAAAGGCGCGTTTCCCGAGACCCACCCTCTGAGCCTGGGGACCATCGACCCGTCGGGCACACGCCACGGCCACCATGCAGCGGCTAATTGTGATGTCGTCATTGCCGTCGGTGCGAGATTTCACGATTTCAACACATGCGCCTGGAATATGTATCGGATTCCAGCTCAGACCACGCTGATCCATATCGACGTCGATCCCATCGAGCTTTCTCGGAACTACCCGGCCGCGGTGGCCATGATATCGGATGCGGGCTTGGGACTGGAGGCACTAAGGGAAGCGTTTGCCAGCGTCAAGATCAGAGCCAGCGCATTCGAAGAATGGAGGAAGCAAATCGCCGCTTGGCGCGCCGACTGGGTCAAGGAAGCTGAAGCATTGACTGCGAAGACCGGTGCGCTGATATCATACGCGCGCCTCCTCGACGACGCCTCCAAGGTGGTCGAGGAAGTCGACGCCGAAACATCCGTCATATTCGATACCGGTAATTTGCTGCTCACTGCGCCCGCGTTTTTCAAAGCCTCTTCCGTTTTTGTTGCCACCAATAACGGACATTTCGCTCGCATGGGCTGGAGTTGTGGTGGCGCCCTGGGGGCACA
>DATKKY010000182.1:0-9714 GCA_035542695.1 bacterium
ATCAATTCCTTTCGCGTGACATCGTAGATGCCGCGCAAGTTAAGCTCCCACGTTCCTGTCCAGATGGTTCCCTGGAGAGGAATGCGGTCGCCGAGCTTGAGACCGAAACGTTTGGCCAGGACCGGGCTCACGATGCATCCCTGGCGGTCCCTGAGGAAGGCGTTCCACTGGTCGTCGGGGATGATGTACTCGGGATATACTGACCGATAGGTCTCGGCATCGACAGCGTAGTTCGGGAAAAAGTTCTTCTGGTCCTGGTAGTATCCCCCGAACCAAGTTGCAAAGGTTACGGTGGCCACGTGCGGCAGGCTGCGCATCTGGTCGCGGTAGGCAAAGGGCAGCGGCATGATCAGCGATACCTTGTTGCGCACGACCAGCCGGTTGGCTCCAGCTACGTCGACTCCTCCGATCAGGGCTCCCCGGATGATCACCAGCAGCCCGAATAGGAAGAGCGCCACCAGGAAGGATCCCACCGTGAGCGCGGTTCGCAACTTCTTGCGGCGGAGGTTCACCAGGACCAGATGAAGATACTTCATTTGGCCTCCCCGGGGCGTGGGCAGGGTCCAGAACCCGTCGGAGCGCACTCGAGGAGAGTCCCTTTATCAAGATGGAGCACGGTGTCGGCCCGCTGGGCAGCCAGCGAGTCGTGAGTTACCAGGAAGACGGTCTTGGAGTATTCCTTCGCAAGGCGGCTTATCAGATCGAGAATTTCATCCCCGGCGGTCCGGTCGAGATCGCCGGTAGGTTCGTCGCACAGCAGGATCGCAGGATCGGCCACGATCGCCCGGGCGATGGCCGCGCGCTGCTCCTGGCCTCCGGAGAGCTGCCGAGGATAGTGATGCATACGGTCTCTGAGGCCTACCAGGTCGAGTGCGGCCTCTACGTGCTTGCGGCGCTCGGACTTCGAGAGGCCCGTCAAGAGCAGGGGGAGCTGGACGTTCTGGTACGCGGTCAGCACCGGGATCAGATTGTAGATCTGAAAGATGAATCCCATGTTGCGCGCACGCCACGCGGCAAGCTTGCGGCCCGAGAGCGAGCTGATCTCCACTCCAGCTATCCGGACCGAGCCGGCTGTTGGAGTGTCGAGCCCTCCGATCAGATTTAGCAGTGTGGTCTTGCCGGAGCCCGATGGGCCCATGAAGGCGATGAATTCGCCCTTTTCGACGTCCAAGTTAAGGCCGCGGAGGACATCGATCTCCTCCTCGCCGCGCCGGTACTTCTTGTCGAGGTCGCGGATCTCGACCAGCGATCCGCTTCCTTTGCCATCGACTCGAACCATGATGATCTCCTTGCCTTGAAGCTGCTATTTGGCGACCGCAACGCGGGAGCCGTCGTGGATCTCGCGATTGGATGACACCACTACTTGCTCGCCGGCCCTCAAGCCTGCGAGAATCTCGACGTCGCTGGCGGTCTCGCGGCCGGTTCGGATGGCCCGCCGTTCAACGTGGCCATCTTTCACTACGAAGGCGTATGGCTCGTTACCATCGTGTCTCACTGCATCCCGCGCCGCCAGGGTGAAGCCACCCCGTGCGGTGTCGGCGGGCTCGTCTAGGAAAGAGACCTTGACTCCCATGTCTGGCAGGATGCGCGAATCAAGCTGGTCAAAACCGATGCGCACCTTCACCGTGGCCTTCTCCCGGTCGGCAGTCGGAATCACAGTCCGCACAGTCGCCGGTATCTGCCACTCCGGGTAGGCATCCAGTACTGCCTGGACCCGCTGGCCAGCAGTGACGCGGGCAATGTAAGATTCGTTGACGTCCACCTCGATCTCGAGCGAGCTCATATCGACTATGGTGGCAATGCCGGTCCGGGTGTAGCCGCCTCCAGCGGAGATAGGAGAGACCATCTCGCCGGGCTGGGCATCCTTTGAGACCACAATGCCGGCAAACGGCGCTCGGACCACGCAGTTTTCGACGCCCTGCCGGCCGATTTGGACCGAACGTCGAGCCGCGGTGACCCGCTCCTGGGCGAGCTTGGTCTGGGCTTGGTAGCTGGCAACTGCGGTCTGGGCGTCATCCAGGTTCTCATCGCTCACCAGATTCTTGGTGCCGAGCTCCTGGAGACGCTTGAGATTGCGAGCGGCGTTGGCTTCCCTGACCACAAGGTCCTCAAGGGCAGCGGCAGCGACCGCGCTATCAGCCTGGGCGGATCGCAGCACGGCAAGGGCGTCAGACTCATCCAGCCGGGCGAGTACCTGCCCGGCTTCGACGTGCATGCCCTCGTCGATGAGGACCTCGGCGACCTTCCCGGTGATCTTGGCTGAAATCGTTGCCCGCCGGCGCGGAGTGACGTAGCCGCTGGCGTTCAAGACTGCCGCCTGTTCGGCCCGCGCTTCCCGCACCACGGCCACACGGACCTCGGCAGCGCGCCGGCCGACGGCGAGCCACAGGACTATAGCCACTACGGCAGCCGCTATCACTACGATAGCGAGAATGATGCGCCGGTCGAGTCCAGGGCGTTCCCTCGCTGAGGGGTCGATGCTCAATTCCGAAAGAGTTCTGTCCATAGGCTAGTTGTGATAATATTACAGGTCGGGCGTGCTGCATGCAAGATTTGAGATTGGGCTCTGACGCGAGGTCGATGGCCTTGGCTGAGATCAAGGAACGCAAGGGTGAGCATCCGTTTGGGGATGCCGCTCAGCTTGTCATGCTTGGCGTGTTCGCAGTGGTCTGGATTGGGGATTCGTTCGTGCTGCACCTGTCCACTCAGCTGGCGCACTGGGTCCCTCTCTGGGTTCGCGTGGTATTCCTTGGCCTCGCGGTCGGTGTGGCTGTGCGGCTTGTTTCCGTGGCTCATGTGGTGGTGAGCGCCGAGGAGCGGCCCGCGCAGGTCATGACCACGGGTGCCTTCCGATATGTGCGGCATCCGATTTACCTGGCGAGCCTGCTCGGCTACCTGGGGCTGGCGGTCTCCACCCTGTCCCTGTCTTCGCTGGTCCTATGGATCATCATATTCGGCGTCCACGACTACCTGGCAAGCTACGAGGAAGGGCTACTCGAAGCCAAGTTCGGAGACGCCTACCGGGCGTACAAGCGCGAGACCGGCAAGTGGTTGCCGAGGTGGCGATGAACCCCAGGACCTGGGTGCTGCTGGCAGTAGGTGCAGTGCTAGCGCTCGAAGGCGGGTGCGCCGAGCCGCGGCAGTCGGGCAAGCAGGCAGCTGGCGCTGTTTACGGGTGTCGGGTGGTGCACGCCTATCCCCATGACCCTGGCGCTTTCACCGAAGGCCTCATCTACCGGGATGGGGAACTGTTAGAAAGCACGGGGCTCTATGGAAGGTCTTCACTTCGGAGGGTCAAGCTCGAGACCGGCGAGGTGCTCCAGAGCCGTTCGATCGCGGCGCAGCACTTCGGTGAGGGCCTTACCGACTGGGACGGCAGGCTGATTCAGCTGACTCTCAACTCCGGTTTTGGATTTGTCTATGACCTCAATACCTTCGCGGTCGTGGATACCTTTGGGTACTCCGGGGCAGGCTGGGGCCTGACCCACGACCGCTCCCAGCTGATCATGAGCGATGGAACGCCCACGCTGCGCTTTCTTGATCCCGTGACCTTCCGGGAAACGGGGCACGTCACCGTGATGGATGGCGGCGTTCCCGTAGCCAATCTGAACGAGCTGGAATACGTCAAGGGCGAGGTATATGCCAACGTCTGGCAGACCGATTTTATTGCCCGGATAGCCCCCAAGTCAGGCCGGGTCACTGGCTGGATCAATCTGGCCAGCCTGCGCGCTCTGGCGGGGGGCGATTCTGCAGATGTGCTCAATGGCATAGCCTACGATACCCATAGCGACCGGCTGTTCGTGACCGGCAAACTCTGGCCGAAGCTGTTCGAAATCCAATTGGTGCGCGCGGAGAGGATTTCGAAGTGATCTCATCTGAGGAAGCTCTTGCGCGGCTCGTTGAAGGGAACCGGAGGTTTGCGGCAGGCACAGCGGGTGGGGCCTCGCAGCGCAATTTCGAGATGCGTGACCAGCTTGCAGCCGGCCAGCATCCCTGGGCGATAGTGCTGGGATGCTCGGATTCTCGAGTTCCAATCGAGATGGTGTTTGACCAGGGCCCGGGCGACTTGTTCGTGGTCCGCGTGGCTGGAAACGTGGTTGCGCCGACCCAGATGGGAAGCATTGAGCTGGCGGTGGAGCGATTCGGCACGCGGCTTGTGGTGGTGCTGGGCCATTCTCGCTGCGGGGCGATTGCCGCAGCCCTGGATGAGATCGAGCGGCCGGGCGCAATGATGCCACCGGGCCTCCGGTCGATCATCGATTTGGTACGGCCTTCTGTCGAGGGGTTCTTGGCGGCGACGAGCCGGCCGGACCGGGAGACACTCATAGCGCGCGGGATGCGGGCCAACGTGCTCGCCTCGGTAAACCGACTCGTGAGCGGATCGGACGTGCTCGCTCGCCTCGTTCGAAGCCAGCAATTGGCGGTAGTCGGGGCCGAGTACTCGCTCGAGACCAGCCTGGTGCACTTCTTCGATGGAACTCAGGCTGAAAGCGTGGTATAATCCTTCCTTACGTGGTGCAAGCCCATTGCACCGGCTAACTTTCAGACTCGCACATCGGGTCCAAAGACCCGCCAAGACCGGAGGCACGGCATGGGAACCTTGAGATGGGGAGCACTGGTATTAGCATTGGCCTTAGCAGTGGCAGTGGTTCTACCTGCAACATGTTTCGGAACGATGTCCCTGTATGCCTGGGTCCAAAGCCAGTCGCCCAACGGTCGGCTCGTCCAGGTCAACGGCGCGATCTGGAGCGACAGCACCAACGTCCTCAACTGGGTTTATGATTGGGGCGACGGAGCGGCTACCGGCTACTTTCCGATAGTCCACAGGTATTTCCAACCCGGCATTTACCAGATAACCGTCACGGGCTATGACGACGCTGGCCATATCGAGCAGACCAGCTTCCCATATGAGGTCCCGGAGCTTGCTCCGAGTGACATCTCGCTTGTCCTGGCCACCCCCCTGGATTTCGCCGGTCTCAAGTGCGGGGACTCGGTTGTGGTCGGCTTTAATGCCTACGATTCGGATGGCGTGAGGCTCCCGCTGGATGGCCGCACGTTTGACTACTACTGCGTGACGCCTGACTACCTTGACATCCGCACGCAGGACAGCACCCTGGTGATCAAGGCCAAGGACCTCGGCGGAGCAGACTACGCATGGGGGCTCGCTTACGCCTACATCGATGGGGTCGAGTGTGACGAACCACTCAACTTCATCATCGATAAGTACCCCGGTGACTTTACGGCCGGCAAACGCGCTTACATGGGTTTCTATCTGCCGGACACCTTCTTCACCGCCAGTGACCTGAGCACCGCGGAATTCCTCTACATCGGCGATCTGGCCTACGGGGCGAATCTCTGGACCACGCGGGACAAGAATCCCAATCAGGGCAATGTGCCGTTCTTCCAGGCTCTAGCCTACGCGCCGCCGGCATATACCTGGGGCGGCAACCCGATCGGAATGGGGGACACAGCTATCCCCGCCAACGGCGTGCCGAAGATAGACCAGATCTTCCACGAGATAGGCCACAATTTCGAGGGGGCCAATCAGCTGTTCAATATGGCTGGCGGTCCAACCCTGTTCTATTACGAAACCGTCGCCGAATGGTATGTCCAGTATGACTTCACCAAGATCCTTACGGAGCACTCATCCGAGCTGAGCCAGCTGGCGGTCGACATGCTCACTAACATGATGAACCAGGGTAGGGCCTATCACTTGGCAGCCTACCAGGACTATGTGAACGGTGGCAGCCAGTACAACTTCGATGATTTCGCTACCAGTGATGCCGCCGTCGAGAAGATCTACGAGTACTGCGATACTTATGGCTGGGACGCGCTTCGCGGCTTCCAGGACTTCTTCGATCACGGCAAGATGCCCGACTACGCGGCGATCATCGCCGCCCGCGGCGGGCTGACCGAGGTCAACCGGATGACCTTCTTCCTGGCAGCCTTGTCCTATGGCTTCGGCTTTGACGTCCGTCCGGCTTTCGTCGCGCTCAATTTCCCGGTCAACAATCCGCTGTATGCGGACCTGATGGCGCTGTATGGCAGCGGCGTGAACCCACCCGGCCGACAGCCTGGGCAGCCCGATCATCCGGTGCTCTACCAGAACCACCCGAACCCGGTGATCCGGAGCACGGCAGTGTCGTACTATCTCCCCAGGAGCGCCGACGTCTGCCTGGACGTGTACAACGTTCTGGGGCAGAGCGTTGCGAGTCTTGATCGCGGGGAGCGCTCAGCGGGCATGCACACGATTGCCTTCGACGGTTCGGGCCTGAGCGCCGGGGTGTATTTCTGCAAATTGACCGTCGGCGATCAGGTGGACCAGAGAAAGCTCGTGATCGCGAGGTAGCCGGCCTACTTCGTCTTCTTGGCCCTCAGCGCGTCCAAGGTCTGCTTGGGTTCGGGAGCCATTTCGTGAAAGCTCTTGAGCTTGTCACAGGCATAGTCCGGGCAGTCCGCGCAGGTGTCTAGGCCGCTCTTGCTCGAGCACTTCCTGATCTCGCACCCGCTCTCGCAATAACTGAACTTGACCCCCGTACTCCTGCAACCTGTGCAATTGATGGCCGCGGGTGGGATCTCCACGCCATATGCCTTCGACCACTCGGCTGAAGTCTTGGCCCGCAGCGCGTCGTCATTGGCTGCGGTGGCCAGAAATGCGCCGCACTTGGAGCAATCGATGCCGCAATACGCTATCATTGAAATCCTCCTCACCTGGCGCCTGTCGCCTTGACTATGGTGCCAGAGTGGAGACCGCTTGGCAAGTGCCGCGAGTTGACGGCCGGCGTGCCCGATGAGCGGCGCGCCCGATTGCGGGGTGCGCCCGATTGACGCTGCGTCCGATTGCGATTGACGGTCGCCCGCGGGCGGCTGTAGACTTGCCGCCGAGTCGTCGCGCCGGCTGGTGGATCATCGCCGGGCCGAGCTCGCTCTTGGTTCCTGCGCTGCGAGGAGGACACCGTGATGAGCAAGCAACTAATAGCCAAAGCCGCTGTGGTCATTTCAGTCTGGGCGCTCGCCCTCGCCGTCACTACAGGCTGGGCCGAACAAGTGGCCGGGGAACAGGGCCACATCAAAGCCTATGGGCGGGCGGAGCCGAAAGTGATCGCCAGAGGGGCTCCCATCCACGGGGCAAATGGTCTGAGGTTCGACCGAGAGGGCAGGCTCCATGTGGCCAGCGTGCTTGGCGATGAGATCCTGGTGATGGACCCGGAAACCGGCGACGTGATAAGCACCATAGGCGTGAACGCCGGCGTGGTGGGCCCCGATGACATAGCTTTTGGGCCTGACGGGTCGCTCTACTGGACATCCTTCTCCACCGGCGAGGTGGGTCGGATATCCCCCGACGGCACGCGGACGGGCCAATTCGTGCGTCCAGGAGTTAACGGGATCGCCTTCTCTCCCGATGGGCGGCTCTTCGTGACCGTGGTCTTCATGGGAGACGCCCTCTACGAGCTAGATCCGCAGTTGGTCTCCGCGCCTCGCCTGATTGCCGAGAAGATGGGTTTTCTCAATGGCATTGACTGGGGTCCCGGCGGATACATCTACGGGCCGATCTGGAACAAGGGTGAAGTGGTGAAGGTCAACGTCTTCAGCGGTGAAATCACGCCCGTGGCCACCGGCCTCAACATTCCGGCCGCCGTCAAGATGGGCCCGGACGGCAAGATCTATGTGGTAGAGCAAGCGACCGGCAGGGTCCAGCGGATCGACCCGGCCACTGGAGAGAAGCAGGTGGCGGCCAGCTTGGCTCCAGGGCTTGACAACTTGGCCTTCGATGCCGAAGGCCGGCTCTTCGTTTCCCATGGGCAGGACGGCTGCGTGTACGAGGTTCTCGCCGACGGAACGGCGCGCCCCGTTTGCGGCTCGGGCATGATTGCCCCCGGCGGAGTTGCCGTGCTGGCGCGGCCAGCCGAGACAGCGTGGGTTGCGGATTTCTGGACACTCCGCGCCTTCGATGGCGCGACGGGCAAGCAGAAGCGATGCCTGCGCCATATCATCGGTGTGCCCGGCGGGATCACGTCGCCCTTCACGGTCTCCGCCGATGGAACCAATCTGATCCTGACTTCGCATCTTCCCAAAGACATGGTTCAGGTGTTCGACCTTGAAACGGGAACGGTGCTGGAGGAATACACGGACTTGGATGAACCCCTGAATGCAATTCGTTTCCAGGGCGACATCGTTGTCGCCGAACGCGGGCCAGCACGGGTGGTGAGGATTCCGGCCAACGAACCCAGGAAGCGCGTGACGCTGGCCAAGGGGCTGGCCGCACCGGCGGGTCTAGCCGCCGCGGGGGATGATCTCTGGGTGGCCGACTGGGCAACAGGTAGAGTGCTTCAACTCGTAGCAGGCGGCAAGTCGCTTGGCAAGCCCCGCACCGTGGCTTCGGGGCTTTCCTATCCCGAAGGCTTGGCGGTCGATCGTGACGGGAGCCTGCTTGTGGTTGAGCCTGAGATCGGCAAGCTGGATCGGATAGACGTCGCGACCGGCGAGGTCAGGACCGTTGCCGAGGGCTTCACGCCGTGCCTTCAGGATGATCACCCGACTTGGATCTTCAACGGGGTTGCCGTCGGGCCGAGCGGCGCGATCTATCTCACCAGCGACGTTGATAATCTCTTGTACCGGATAGACCCGGCGCCGTGAGCCCGGGCAGCGTAGGTGAAGAACCATATGAAGATACCGTTCTACCAGGTTGACGCTTTCACGAGCGAAGTCTTCAAGGGCAATCCAGCAGGAGTCTGCCTGCTGGACGAGTGGTTGGACGACAGTGTGCTCCAGGGCATAGGCACCGAGAACAACCTGTCGGAGACCGCCTTCCTCGTGAGGAACGCGATCGGCTTCGATCTCCGCTGGTTCACACCGGCTGTCGAGGTCGCCCTATGCGGGCATGCCACGCTTGGGAGCGCCTATGTGCTGTTCAACTACCTCAATTGGGCTGCGCCCACGGTGACCTTCGTCACGCGCCGGAGCGGCCAGCTGGTGGTCGGCCGCCGAGGGGACTTACTCGAGATGGATTTTCCGGCTCGGCCCCCGGCACCCAGAGGAGCCCCGGCGGGCCTGGCGGAGGCGCTTGGGGCGAGGCCGGTGGCCGTCATGGGATCTGAGGAGGACTTGCTGGTTGTGCTCGACAGCGAACGCGCCGTGGCCGAGCTTACGCCTGATATCGCCGGCCTGGCGAAAATCGAAAGCCGGGGGATCATAGTGACGGCCAAGGGAGAGGAGTGTGACTTCGTTTCACGCTTCTTCGCTCCCGTGGTGGGAGTTGCCGAGGATCCCGTTACAGGTTCGGCCCACTGCGTGCTGGTGCCTTACTGGGCGGGCATTCTGGGGAAGCAGGATCTCTACGCGCGACAAATCTCCCGAAGAGGCGGCGAACTCTTCTGCCGCAACCGTGGCGCGCGGGTCACGATTGCCGGCAGGGCGGTGCTCTACCTCGAAGGCACTTTGTACCTGTGATGCCTGCTGGGCTAGCCTACTTCCAGCCTGACTTCAAGCTGCCCCAGGTTGCCGGCTGTAGGGCACTGGTCGTGCCGATGTCGAAGGTGTCGGCCACGGTCACAGCCGGTCCATACATTCCCAACGTGCCACTTACCTTGACCACGTAAGTGCCATTGGCCACCTGGTTGCCGTGATAGTCCTTCTGGTCCCAGTAGAAGGCCTGCGACTGGCTGGTGTCCAGGCTCACGTAAACCCAGAACACGAAGTAGGGGTAAATCAGAC
>DATKKY010000183.1:0-15215 GCA_035542695.1 bacterium
TCGTGATCGGCAACGCCCGGTTCATTGATGGTCCCTTCTTGGGTCAGTATCCCGAGAACCGGGCCTTATTCCTCAATGCGGTTGATTGGCTGACCCTCGGCGAGAGCCTGATCGGCATCCGTTCCAGGCTGGTCGCGACGCGGCCTCTCAAGGACATTGGCGAAAAGAGCAAGGCCAGTGTGAGGTTCGCTTCGACGCTGGGCATACCTATCGCAGTGGTCGCCTGGGGGCTCATCCGGCGCTACGTGAAGTCGCGCCGGCGGCGGGCTCTGGTTGCGCAGTATAGCGGCTACTCCGGCCCGGGTGGGGAAGTGGACGCTGCCATTGGTGGGCCCGAGGGAGGGCGGTGACGCCATGAGAAGCATGAGATGGCTCGTTGCAGCTCTGGTCATCCTCGCGGCGATCTACGGCGGACTCCACCTGGGAAGCATGCGGAAGGCCGGGCCTCGACCCCTGTTTCCGGATTTCAAGGCCGACGCGGCCCAGAAGATAAGCCTGGCTAGCCCTCAGGGTCGAGTGGTTCTGGAGAAGAAGGATGATGTCTGGGTAGTGTCGAGCGAGGCCTCCTACCCGGCGGATGCCGCCAACATCCAGAAGATCCTGGACGCGGTCTCCGGTTTCTCCCGGAACGATATGATTTCCTCCAACCCGGAGAAGCAGGCGGCCTACCAAGTTGACTCCACGGGCATAGCCGTGACCATAGAGGATGCTGCGGGCAAGCCCCGAGCCGCCTTCATCGTGGGCAAGCTAGGCCCTGATTACCAGAGCACCTACGTCAGGGATGCCAACTCCGCCAGAGTGATCCTGGCGCCGGGTTACCTGCGTTCGGTCTTCTCGCGCGGCAAGCAGTCCTGGCAGGACAAGCGCGTCTTCAAGGTCGACCTGGCCGACATCGTCACCATCACCATCAAGAAGCCGGGTCTCTCTATGGCTCTCGAGCGGGCCAGCGATGGCAAGTGGCACCTGACTCAGCCGGAAGGCGCCGAGTGTGACAGCAACAAGGCTACCCGCGTGGCCAGGGCTCTGGCTTTTCTTACTGCGGACGACTTCGCGGGCCATATGCCCATGCCCGAGGCTGGAGTGGATAAGCCGGATTCTTCGGTGTCGTTCCGGGTGACCAGTGGGGCCGAAGCAACTCTCTTCATAGGCCATGCTGCGGCCAACGGAAGCTTCTATGTGGCCAGGGACAAGAGCGATGTGATTTACTTTCTGAATCCCCAGTCGGTCAGGAACCTGCTGCCGGATCTGGCCTCACTTGCTCCGACGCCGGAGACGGCCAAGCCGAATCCTGCTGCACCGCCTGCTGCGCCGACTGCGGCCAAGCCCGGACAGCATTGAGCAATCGGGGGATCAAGATGGGCGATGGGGAACGGGGCACGGTTCCCACGGAACGACTCTATCAGAGCGATGCCTACGAGCGAGAGTTCCAAGCTATAGTCACCGCTTGGCGCCCGTTTGAGGCAGGCCAGGCGCTGGTACTTGATCGGACCCTCTTCTATCCCGAAACCGGAGGCCAGCCCTGCGATACGGGCACGATCGAGACGCAGCGGGTCGAGCGGGTGATCGAGGACGGCGACACGATCTTGCATCTTGTCCCGGACACCGGCTCGGGCGAGCCGGCGCCCAAGGTCGGCGATCGCGTGAAAGGGGCTATTGACTGGCCCCGGCGCTTCATCAACATGCAGCAGCATACTGGCCAGCACATCCTCTCGCAGGCTTTCCTCCAGGTGCTCAAGGCCCCGACCGCGTCCTCCCGGCTGGGAATCGAGCACTCAACCATAGATGTGGGGCGACTCGGTCTCACCTGGGAGGACATGCAGCGCGCCGAAGAGGTCGCCAACTCGGTGGTTTTCGAGAATCGCCCGGTCGTGATTCGGACAAGCGCGCCTGACGAGGCCCAGGGCCTAAGGGCCAAGAAGGCGCTCCCGGACGGCATGGTGCGGCTGGTCGAGGTCGAGGGCTTTGACGTCGTGCCTTGCGGCGGCACGCACTGCCGCAGCGCGGGCGAGGTCGGGCTCATCAAGATAATCGATTGGGAAAAAGTCCGGGAAACCACCCGGGTGGAGTTCGTCTGTGGCCGGCTCGCTGAGGCCGATTACTTCTGGAAGAACCGCGCCCTGGTGGATCTGGCCAAGGGCTTCACCACCGGTGTCCACGAGGTGCCGGATATGGTCCGGGAGCTAGCCCAAGCATCTCAGACGCTGCGGAGGGACCTGAGTCGGGCCCGGGCGAGGCTTGCCGAATACGAATTGGCCGAGTTGGAGGCCAACGCCCGGACGGTCAAGGGCGTGAAGGTTGTGGCTGCCGCGCTCGAGGGACTCGAGCCCGCCAGCCTCAGGGAGATGGCTGCGAGGCTGGCCAAGAAGCCCATGACTGTGGCGCTCTTGGCTTCCCGCGGCGAGCGCGCCCATTTCGTGTTTGCGCGTTCCCCTGAGGTGGTGGCAGACATGCGCAAGGTGCTGGCAGCGGCACTTGCGCTGGTCGAGGGTAAGGGTGGCGGACGAGCGGAGGCCGCCGAGGGCGGAGGGAAAAACCCCAGCCGGGTAGATGAGGCTTTGGCTGCTGCCGTCGCCGAGATCTCGTTTTCATTGACAGACCGCACGGTGCCGAGTTAGCTTCCAGCAGGAGAAGGAGGCGACACATGGGTGGCAGGGTCATGAGGAGAGCGGCACTGGCGGGCGCTGTTGGTTTGATGCTGGCTTCGGCGGTGAGCGCCGCAGGGCCAACTCCGACTTGCGTAGACTTCCTCAAGATATCAATGCTGCCTAGGGTCGCCGCGCTGGGGGAAGCCTCGGTGGCGGTCCGAGACGCAGCCTGGGCTGATGCCAATCCCGGCAATCTTGCCAGTGCGGAAGGCAGCCTCCTTACCTTCTCCCATACGGCCTGGTTCCAGGATATCTCGCTCGAGATGCTGGCCTTCGGGACATCCACCGGCCGGCATGCCCTCGGGCTTGCGCTGTCCGGGCTTCACACCGAGCCTCTGGCCAAGTACAGCTCCGAGGACGTCTATGAGGGAGACTTTCGATACTTCGACTTCCTGGTTGCCGCAACCTACGCCATGGCACCAGCTCCTGCGCTGAGGCTGGGCGTCACCGGCAAAGTGATCTACGAGAAGATAGATTGGGACTCGGCCACGGGCTTCGCGGCAGACTTCGGCACCAGCTACGCTCTCCCGCCGCGCCTCCTCCGGGGCGAGCTCTCGGCTGGACTTGTTGCGCGAAACCTGGGCACCAAGATGGGCTACTTTGAGAAGAAGTACGATCTGCCGCTCGCGGGGCAAGGCGGACTGGCCTATCGGCCGTTTTGGCTGCCGAAGTCGGTCGATGCCCTGGTGGCTGTGGACTACCGGGCTACCCGGGGTTCGGCAGGGGCGGTGCTGGTGGGCGCCGAATTCGAAGTGATGAAGACGGTCGCTCTTCGGCTGGGCTCCAGGGGTAGATCCGGGGGCAGCGATGCGACGCTGGGCCTCGGCGTCAAGATCAAGAACATGACCCTGGACTACGCTTACATGGATCCGGGCCAAAACCTGGGCGCAACCCACCGGATCTCGCTGGGCTTCAAGACCTCCGGCATTCTCCCTTCCCCCGAAGCCTCCCAGTAGTTGTCTGGCGAGTGGCGGGGTGCCGCCCGCAGCGCCGTCGGGCCTCGGCTCCGGTAGCCCTTCAGTTGGAACTTCACGCCTTGCGGGCTATCCGTCGCCGTTGGCCCCACTGGCCTGGAGGCCGCAGGGAGATTGGCCGGGGCGAATGTAGTACTGAGCCCATGGCCAATTCCCAAGGCCGACCCCACGTGCCGAGGCCCCAGGGGCTAGCTGCTGACAGGCCAACGCTCCAAGGTGAGTTTGCCAGCCGAGTAGACTCCGTAGGTGAAGTTATCGATCCAATCGCCGACTACCAGGCAAGATGTTGCGCCCATTTCGAGGAGCTGCGGCTTGTGGAGGTGCCCCAGCACAATGTGGTCGAAGCCCTCAGCCGCCTTCTTGCTTACGAAGGTCTCGAGCCGGGGATCGTGGGAGTTGCGGGAGCTCCGCCGGCGGCTGACCTTGGAGAAGGCGGCGGCCAGCCGGAGCCCAATATCGGGATGGAGCAGCCGAAAGCCGAAGGAGGCCGCCCGGGAGTGCAGAATGGACTTGAGGGCGCGGTAGCTCAGCTGCCTCGTGGTGGCAATGCCATCTCCGTGGGAGATGAAGAAGCGCCGGCCGCCGATTGAGGTCTCCAGGGCATCCAGTACCGTCTTGACCCCCACCTCATTCCGCAGGAAGTCGCCCATCCAGTAGTCGTGATTGCCAGCGATATAGACGATCTCGCATCCCCTGTCAATCATGCACTTTAGCTTAGCCAACAACCTGAAAGGATATCGCGGGATCACCCTCCGGTACTCGAACCAGAAGTCCAGGAGGTCGCCGACGATATAGAGCTTGCCGCCCGTCGCGGCTACGTGATCCAGGAAGCGGGCGAGCATGGGCAGGGAGGTCTTTTCGGTGTCGGGATAAGCCCCCAGATGGAGGTCCGATAGAAAATATGCACACCCTTCGGCGTCTTGCGCTGGCAAGCCCACCCTCCTGCGGATTTTGCGCCCGGACTGAGTTCCGACAATATACCAGACCGCTGCCGACAACGCAAGAAATCTATTGACACCTTCTGGGCCCTGGGGTAAAATGCAGTCTGGTCTTGTGAGGACCTGTGAGGATCGGGCAAGTTCCCGCTTCGTAGTTCCAGCAGCGCGAGTCTCGTTTGACCTAGACCGACCGCGGAACTTTTCCTTGGGATTCAGGTTGAAGACCTAAGGAGCCACAGAGGTTGGACTCACAGGTACCATAACGCGGAGGGGTTGTACGTGAGGGCAAGAATATCGACGATAGTGGCTGTAATTCTCGGCGTGAGCCTCATGCTTGGCTGCCAGTCGTCTGGCACCCGGGCTGCGGATCAGGGCCGAGCGGTTGAGACAGGGAAGGTGGCGGCCGCCCCGCAGGTGACGGCCAGGGGGATGATCGAACCGAGCCCGTTCGTTGGTGTGGCTGAGAAGGTCATGCCTGCGGTCGTCAGCATTGATACCAAGCGCAAGGTGGACACGGGCTCCGAGCCCCAGTTCGAGGAGCCGTTTGGCCAGCTGTTCCGCAATCTGATCCCCAACTACCAGCAGCCGCGGGAATATGAGGTCCCGGGCTATGCTTCGGGCTTCATCTTCGATAAGCGTGGCTATGTGGTCACCAACAATCATGTGATTCAGGATGCTGAGGAGATAGTTGTCAGGCTGATCGACGGCAATGAATACAAGGGCACCGTGGTGGGCAGCGATCCCAATACCGACATTGCGATCGTCAAGATCGACACCAAGGGTGAACCGGCGGTGGTCAATATTGGAGATTCCGATGCTATCAAGGTCGGGGATTGGGCGATTGCAGTGGGCAACCCCTTCGGCCGGCTCGAGGGCACGGTGACGGTGGGAGTGATAAGTGCTAAGGGCAGGTCGGCCCTCAACATTGTGGGTGGCGCGCCGGCGCTCCAGGATTTCATCCAGACCGATGCCTCGATCAACTTCGGCAACAGCGGCGGGCCGCTGGTCAACATAAATGGGGACGCCATCGGCATGAACACGGCCATAAATCCCCTGGGCCAGGGTATCGGTTTCGCCATACCCATAAATTTAGTGCAACATGTGGCTGACGAAATCATCAAATATGGCAAGGTATCCTGGGGCTATCTGGGCATCTTCCCTCAGGAGATAACCAAGGATATAGCGGACGCCCTCAGCGTTGATCCCAAGAGCGGGATTCTGGTGGGTTCGGTGGTAGAGGATGGGCCCGCTGCCAAGGCCGGGGTCAAGACCGGAGACATAATCCTGGCTTTGAACGGTGATAAGGTCGCCAACGTGGATCAGTTCAGGCTCAAGGTGGCACAGGCTGGGGTAGGCAAGGAGGTGACCCTGGATATTCGGCGCGGTGATGAGCGCAAGTCCGTCAGCGTCAAGCTGGCCGAACGTCCAACTGAGGTCGCCCAGGCCGGGAGCCCTTCGAAGCCCAAGGAGGACAAGCTGGGTTTGAGGGTTGACGACGTCCAGGGTGCCGAAGGTCACGAGGTGGCGCCGTCTGGTGTAGATAAGGGCGTGGTGGTCGTCGCCGTGGAGGATGGGAGTCCGGCTGCGGATGCCGGGTTGGCTCCGGGCGACGTGATCCAGGAAGTCAATCATCAGCAGGTCAGTAATCTCGGCAGTTACAGCGAGTTAGTCAATAAGGCACTGGGCAGAAAGGACAAGCCGGTGCTGTTTCTGGTGAAGAGGGATACGGTCAATCGTTTCGTTGCCGTTAAGCCCAGGCAAGATTGAGCTAGGCCGCAACGATGGGCGGCGTGAGGATCTTGACGGGAAGGGTGCACGGGACGGAAGGTGGGGAGAGCGATGGTGAATGACGACAGAGGGTACGTGGAGGAGGAGAAGTCGCTCGCGCTTTATCTCAAGGAGATTAGCGACGAGCCGCTGCTGAAGCCTGAGGAAGAGGCTAATCTGGCTCGCAGGATTCGCAAGGGTGAACATGAGGCGCTGGAGAAGCTGGTCAAGGCCAATCTCCGGTTCGTAGTCAGCGTTGCCCGGCAGTATCGCAACCGGGGCCTGAGCCTGGCCGATCTGATCAGCGAAGGTAATGCAGGGCTGGTGCGAGCTGCCAAGACCTTTGACGAGAAGAAGGGCTGTAAGTTCATCTCCTATGCCATCTGGTGGATCAGGCAGCGGATACTTCAGGCTATTGCCGAGCAGTCTCGGATAGTGCGGCTTCCGCTGAATCGCGCCGGCACGCTAAGCCGGATTGGCAAGACCTCCGGGGAGCTGGGTCATGATCTGGGCCGGGAGCCGACCGCGGGTGAAATTGCCGACCATCTGGACATCAGTGAGCGGGAAGTCACAGAAACCCTTAAAGTAGCTATACCTCACCTGTCGATAGATGCTCCTACGTCCGATGAGGACGATAGTTCGCTGCGGGAGATCCTGGCCGATGCCGACGCCGAGTCGCCGGACCAGGACGTGATCGAGCGGTCGCTCCAGGAAGACATTGCCGAGGCCCTCGAGACCCTTAGCGCCAGGGAGGCCAAGATACTTACGCTTTACTTCGGTATTGGGAGGGAGGAACCGCTCACCCTCGAGGAAATCGGGCGTATTCTGAGCCTTACTCGAGAAAGGGTGAGACAAATCAAGGAGAAGGCCATAAAACGGCTTAGACACGCCTCGCGCAGCTCCTATCTCGAAGCCTATCTCAATTAGGCTTTCTTTGAGCGCGCGTTATTTTCACTTGACAATCGTTGCTTCCCCTGGTAAGTTGCCTGTCTGAGATCGTGAGAAGGGGGTAGTTTTGTTCCGAGAGAAGCTGACCCTGATCTTGATGCACTCACCCAAGGCTTCACCGAAAGCGATTTCGATAACCCGGCGCCGATTGGTCTTCATCGTCGGCTTTTTGCTGGTTTTCATTGGTTTTTCGGTATTCTCAGGGCTGCAGACCTTCAGCAACGTGATCAACCGGGAGAAGTTCGGGGTGCTGGAGCGGGAGAATGAGACCCTGAGGGGCCAGCTGGCCAGCCTGAAGGGCAAGGTGGCCGGCCTCGAGTATGACATGGCCGACCATGCCAAGTTCGAGGAGAAGGTGCGGGTGCTGGCCGACCTGGAACCGGTGGATAACGATGTCTGGGAGGTCGGAGTTGGAGGGCCTGAGGTCCCGGCGCCTGCCGATATCGACCCCAGCCTCAGCGGGACCCTGATGTCCCTCAATACAGATGTAGACAGACTCTTGAGGCAGATCAGGCTCCAGCGGCACAGTTTCGACGAGATCCTGGCCCGGCTCAGGAGCAAGAGCGGCGAGCTCCAGACCGTGCCCTCAATCCGGCCTGTGGATTCGGGCTACATAAGCAGCACCTTTGGCCGGCGGCGGGACCCCTTCACCGGCCGAATCAGCATGCACGAGGGTCTTGATTTCTCTACCCGGAAGGGTTCCCGGGTCTATGCTACGGCCGACGGGGTGGTGCAGTTCGCCGGCTTCGACAGTGGCTATGGCTACACGGTTGAGATTGACCACGGCAACGGCATCGTCACTCGCTACTGCCACAATTCCAAGCTGATAGTGGCCAAGGGTGACCGCGTCAAGCGTGGGGACGTGATAGCCTACGTTGGGAGCACCGGCCGGTCTTCCGGGCCTCACCTGCACTATGAGGTCAGGGTAAACGGTCAGCTGGTGGATCCGGTCCAGTACATCCTGCCTTCCGATCTCGTTCTTGACTAGTCTCGCGGGCATCCAGCCCCGACCTGTTGTATGAGCACGCCATCCGGCTACCCAAGCTATAGATGCCTCTTGCCAAACCGCCAACTGGAGGCCCGAGCCAAAGCTGCTTTTGCCAGGCTGGAGGCCTGTGACCTCTGTCCCAGGAACTGCGGCGTAGCCCGCACCCGGGGGGAGACCGGTGTCTGCAAGGGTGGCATCCTGGCCCGGGTTTCCAGCATGGGGCCTCACTTCGGCGAGGAATCCCCACTGGTCGGCGAGCACGGATCGGGGACCATCTTCTTTACCGGCTGCAGCCTCGGCTGCGCTTTCTGCCAGAACTACGATATCAGCCACCAACTGGACGGGCGGGAAGTGCCGCCCCGGGAGCTGGCCGACATGATGCTTCGGCTGGAAGACATGGGCTGCCACAATATCAACTTGGTGACGCCGACCCACTTCGTTGCCCAGATCATACAAGCCGTGGCCCTGGCGGCTGCCGACGGCCTGGGCTTGCCCCTGGTTTACAACTGCGGCGGCTATGAAACGCTGGAGACCCTGAAGCTCTTGGACGGCATCGTTGACATCTATATGCCGGACTTCAAGTTCTGGGAAGGTTCCTCCGCCGAGCGCTACGCCGGAGCTCCCGACTATCCCGGCATCGCCCGGGATGCGCTCAGGGAGATGCAGCGGCAGGTGGGCGACCTGGTGATCACGGACGGCCTCGCGGTCCGCGGGCTCCTGGTGCGGCATCTGGTGATGCCCGGCGGCTGTGAAGAGTCCAAGCAGATCTTGAGTTTCATCGCGCGGGAGATCTCGCCCCGAGCCTTTGTCAATGTGATGGACCAATACCGGCCGTGCTATCGGGCCGAGGAGTTCGCCGAGATTGCGCGCCGGCCGACCGCGGCGGAATTCCGGGCCGCGGTCGCGGCCGCGAAGGCGGCCGGCCTTCAGAGGATTTACACTTGAAATCGGATTGTGCCTGCATACAATTGAGGCGTATGAGGAAGGCGCGCCGGCGCGCACCGTGCGCTCCGGGCCGTGACACGGAGAGTCATCCTTGCAACGAGCTGGCAGGTCCAAGCTTCAGGTAACCTTAAGAAGTTTTCTCTTCCTCGCGGGGTGTGGCCTCGCTGGGGGAACGGTTTACTATCTCGGTCTCGGGATGGCGCCGGCGATAGTTGTCGGCGCGCTTGCGGCGGTGCTGGCGGCGGCGACGATCGAGCTTCCCTGGGGCGGCCTCTTCTTTCCCGCCGATGCGCTAGTGCTGACGATGTGCCTGGTGGCCGCGCACTTTGCGATCGCGGCGCTGGGGTTGGGAGCTGCGCTTGCATCGGCTGTCGTGGTATCGCGCTGGCGGCGCAGTGCCGGCATAGCGTGCCTGCGCGCCGTAGTAGCTTCAGTCGCGACCGTAGCTGCCTGGCGCGCTCTCGTTGGCGCCGAAGCGCTGGCTGGCTACGGCGGCTCGCCTCTCGCTGGCAGTGCGCCCGCGGCCTGGCTGCTCACTCCGCGCGCTATCCTGCCGCTCCTGGGAGCGACGGCGACCTTCTTCGTCGCTGGTTCGGTGGTCGAGTTGAGTCTAACCAGCCGCGGAGGCTTCAGCCTGCGTGAGTTCCTGACACTCAACTTCGGCAAGCACATGCACTACCTGGCCTTTACGCTGGTGATCGCCGCGATAACTGCGGTCGCTTACCAGGACATAGGACTGCTGGCCTTCGTGCTGTTTGGTTTTCCGCTGCTGTTGACGCGCGATGCCTTGAGACGAAACCTGGCCCTCCGGCGTTCCAGGATCGAAGCCCTGCGGGCGCTCTCCTCTTCGGTGGATGCTCGCGACAGCTACACTTTCGATCACTCCAGCCGGGTCTCGAGGCTGGCAGCTCTCTTGGCCCGCGAGATGGGGTTCCCTGAATCCACCGTCGAGATGATCGAGAGCGGCGCCCTGCTTCACGACATCGGCAAGATCAGCGTGGACACCGAAATCCTCTCCAAGCCGGGACCGCTTGATGCCGAGGAAAGGCTGCAGGTAAGGCAACATCCGATGCAAAGCGCGCAGGTAGTCTCGCGCGTGGAGCTCTTCAAAGGCGCCGTCGATATCGTCCGGCATCATCACGAGCGGCCCGACGGCCAGGGCTATCCCGACGGGCTCAAGGCTGACGAGATCCCGATGGGCGCTCGCATCCTCAATGTCGCCGATGCCTTCGATGCGATGACCTCTGACCGGCCTTACCGCGCCAGGCGGAGCATTCCTGACGCCCTTGAGGAGCTGAGGAAGGGCTCCGGGCATGAGTTCGACCCGGTGGTCGTGGAATACCTCATGAGGCTCCTGAGGAAGAGATCTGGAGAGATCGCGAGCCTCGGCATCCACTAATTGTGTTGCGCTTCCGCCTCCGCAGTGCTACCCTCTCGACTGTTCTGGCAGTCGCTACTTGATAAGGAGCCGGCCGGGAGTTGGCCGCGCCGGCAGCGACCGTATCCAAGCATGATTCTCAAGCGGAGGATGTGGGCGTGACGGAGAGAACGCGCACCAGAGAGATCGCCTTCTGGGACGCCATCGGCTAGCGAGTCCGAAGGCCTCCGAACGGTGTCGTGAGATATAAATCCGAAATCTACGCCTTTGCTCTGGCCGCTATCGCGGCCGCGGTGCTGGCGCTCTCGTTCAATCCCTTTCTCGCCACCCTGAAGTCCGATCCGACCGGAGTGGTAGTCTGGTTCGGCTTGCTGGTCGCGGCAGGTGTCCTCACCTATGTAGCTTTGAGGGGAGGCGGGGCGGTGACGGGCACGGTGGTCGTGAACTTCGCGGTGATCATGATCTATGGCTCCGCGGTGGCGGCCTGGCTGGGTGCCGTGGAGATGCTCTTCCTCACGGCTGTGCTCCTCAGGTTCTCGACGGCCAGGTCGGTCTTCAACGTTGCCCAGATAGCCATATCGCTTGGCCTTGCTGGCCAGGTCTTCCGCCTTCTGGGTGGTGTGAGTCCCGGCGCGGCGAGCGGCGGCATGGCTCTCGTGCGCACTCTGGTCCTGCCCGCAGCTGGGTGTTACCTCACTTACTTCCTGGTCAACACCGGCCTGGTGAGCATCTGGTCCAGCTTGCGTTCGGGGCGCGGAGCCGCTGCAACCTGGAAGGCTGACTACCTGTGGATGTTGCCGCAGTCCTTCGCTGCTCCGGCTGTAGCAATTGCGATGGCCTACCTTTATGTCAGGGCTTTGCCCTGGCTTGTCGCGGTGCTGTTCCTGTGGCTGGTCTATTACGCGAGGAGCTCCAAGACCAATCTGGAGCTGCAGCACTCCCAGCGCGAAACCGTCAGGGCGCTGGCAGCGATAGTTGACTCCAGCACGCCGTTCCTTGGTGGGGAATCGGAGCGAGTGGCCGCCCTTGCCGTGGAGATAGGCAAGCGGCTTGGACTGGCGGGGCGCCAGTTGAGGGCGCTCGAGTATGCCGCGTTGCTCCACGACATTGGCTACCTCGCGGTGGGCAATCGGGTGCTCTCGAAGGGAGCGTCGCTTTCTCCCGAAGAGTGGGCTTCGGTCCGCAAGCATGCCGAGACCGGGGCTTCGATCCTGGGGCGAGTCAAGGGCCTCCATCACGCCAGTGCTCTGGTGCTGGCCCACCACGAACGCCCCGACGGCCGAGGCTATCCTAACCATCTCGGACAAGCGACCATTCCGGTGGGAGCGAGTATCCTCAAAGTGGCAGATGCTTACGTGGCAATGACCACCGATCGGCCCTACCGGCCCGCAATGACCCGGGCCGAAGCCGTGGAGCGGATCGCCTCCCAGGCCGGCGCCAAGTTTGACCGCGAGGTCGCCAAGGTGCTGATGGAGCTTGCCAGGTCCTCGGCGCTCGAGGGACTGGACGGGCGAGAGGTGGCGAAGGTCGCATGACCCGCACGAAGCGGCTCGCGCGGGTCCACCTGATCTTCGGCGACAACGAATTCCTGGTGGACGACCGGGCCCAAGAAGTAGTCTCCGAGATAAAGCAAGCTGTCGGAAGCGACCTCACGATCGATACGGTTGATTGCGAGGAAGCCGATCTCGCCGGCGTGATTGAAGAGCTGGTGACCCCATCCCTCTTCTCGGTCAACAAGGCCACGGTGCTCCATCATTTCAAGTTGGCCGCCGAGAACAAGCTGGCCCGCGAACTTGAGCGCTGCCTGGCTTCGGACCTTGCCCCCGGCGAGCACCTGGTGATCGTAGCCGAGAAGGTTGACAAGCGACTCAAGCTGGCCAAACTGATCGCCGAAGAGGGCGACTTCGTGGAGGTCTTGCCGCTCGATCCGGCGGGTCTGAGGACCTGGATTCTTGACCGCTTTCGCCGCGAAGGGAAGACCGCCTCTCCGGGCGTGCCCGAGTTGCTGCTGGATCTCAAAGGTGACGATCTCCGCGCCCTGGATTCGGAGATCGAGAAGCTGGTGACCTATGCGGGCGACGAGCCCAAGGTCACAGCCGACGATCTGCAGGCCGTCGTAGGCAGGTCACGTGCCGACCGCATATTCGATCTGGTCAGGTACCTCCTCGAGCGCAAGCTCGCCAAAGCCCTGGTCACGATCGCCGACATGCTCGATGCCGGCGAGTCGGGCATCGGCATGATCACCTACATTGGCCGCGAGGTGAGAGCCCTGATACAGATCAGGGTGTTTCTGAGCGCCGAGCCCGGGATCTGGGACCGGGGGATGAAGTTCCCCGAGTTCGCCCGCGAAGTGCTGCCGAGGTTCAAGGCTTGGACCGAGGGCGCGGGCATCGCCGCCGTGGAGGCCCTGCTTCACCAGAAGCCTTATGCAGTTTACCGCAGGTTCCTCGAGGCCGAGCATTGTGACTTGAGAGCGCTCCTCCGGATGCTGGTCGGCCTCCTCGAGGCCAACCGGCTGATTGTCAATACTTCAGTATCCGACAAGGTGGCGCTCGAGACCTTCGTTTCAGCTCTGGAGGCCAGATGACCGACGCCTGGCAAGGGATCATTGGCAATGCCCGCGTGCTTGAGGCTCTGCGCCGGGTAGCTCGTTCGGAGACCCTGGGCCATGCGTACGTCTTCGCTGGCCCCGACGGCTGCGGCAAGCTGCTCGCGAGCCTGGCCTTCGCGCGGGAGATCAATTGCCGATGCGGAGAGCCGTCCGAGGCCTGTGAGTCATGCAAGGCGCTGGACACGCTTTCACATCTGGAAGTGCTGCTCCTCGTGGACGCCAACAAGCCGCGGTGGCTCGCGCGGCAGCCCCTGATGCGGCGGCTGGGACTTGAGGGTCCGGATGCCCGGCGGCTCTATGCTGAGACCGTGGTCGGCATTTACGAGAAGGGCTATCTCGATGACCCCATGCCTGGCGTCGAGGCCGATGCGGTCGTGGATGGCTTCACCCTGGTGACTGACCATCTCTTCGGACGCGGCAGCGTCCCGTCGAGGGAGTGTTACACGCCAGGTCCGGTGAGCGAGAGCATTCGGCGGGCCTTCGACCGCGGCGATCTAACGGAGGCGGAGTTCGGCCTCCTGCGCGAGCTTTACGAGCTGCCGCTTTCGGTGATGCCTTATCGAGGTACCATTCCGTTGGCATACATCACCCCGAGGAAGGATTGGAAGTTCACGCGGCCCATTCAGACCTTCCTCTCAGTTCGGAGCATGCTCGGGGGCCGCAAGGTCGTGATCATTGATGATGCGGAGAAGATGACAGCGCAGGCTCAGAACTGCCTCTTGAAAACCCTGGAGGAACCGCCGCCGGATTCCAGCTTGATCCTGGTGACGCCTGATGCGCGCTCGCTCTTTCCGACCATAATCTCGCGTTGTCAGGTTGTGAACTTCGAGCGGCTGACGCGGGCCGAGATGGACCTGGCGGCAAGAGCGCTCATGGCGGGCGAGCCAACCGGCCTGGCGCTGGCAACCGTCTTGGCCGAAAACTGCCCGGGCAAGTTGCTCGAGGCTGCGGGCGACAATGTGACCGGGCGGCTCCGAGCGGTCAAGGATTTCTTCACGGCGCTGGCCGAGGGCCGGCTCCAGGGAGTGTTCAGCTTCTCGGGGGCGGTGCTCCGCGATGCGGGCTCGCACCGCAAGAAGACCCAGCAGACCCTGAGGCAGATGCTGGAGCTGGTGGTCTTCTGGATCACCGAGATTCTGCGAACGAGGCAGGGCCTGCCGGGGCGGATCGAGGATGATGAGTTGCGCCGGGAGATTGAGCGCCACGCCCGGCGTTTCGATGACGCTGCCCTCCTCGAGGCCTCCAAAGTGATCGAGCACGGCCTGGGGCTCGCTGCCCTGAATGTCGATCTAGGACTCCTCGCCAACACCACGCTGCTCGAGGTCGCTCAAGTGCTGGGAGCGGGCGCCTTCGGCGAGGCCGCGAGCGCCTCCCGGTCGGGCAACTGAGCCTCTGGCTCGCCGCCATCAGGTTGACACCCTTGATGCGCTTGGCCTATACTGGCCCATGAAGGTCACCCCGCGCCGAACGTGGAGGAGCGTGGAGCCATGAAGGCCTACAAGCGACCGGGCATCCTACGGATCTTTACCGAGGACCTGGGCATCAAGGTTGCAGCTCTCTTGCTTGCCCTCTTTCTCTGGTTCAACGTCGCCGAGAAGCGGCCGGTCGAGGGTGTGACCGAGCTGCCGCTGCGGTACGCCAACCTTCCGGCCAATCTAGCCTTTGCTTCCAAGGCCCCCGCTTCTGCGAAGGTGCGGGTGCGGGGCGCCGGCCGTTTCATGCGCTGGAAACTCAAGGACGTGTATCTCTCGGTCAATCTCTCGCTGGCCTCGCGCGGCACCAACACCCACCTGATTTCTCCCGCCGAGGTGGTGATGCCCTCCGAGCGGGGAATCGAGGTCCTGGAAGTGATCGATCCCAAAGCGGTGCGAGTCGATCTGGACATCATTGGTTCGAGGCAGGTGCCGGTCACTCCGGTTTTTCGGGGAGAACTCGCCGCCGACAAGGTGATGATCGGGACGCCGGCGGTGGAGCCGGTGAAGGTGACCGTCACGGGAGCCCAAAGGATCGTAGCGACCTTG
>DATKKY010000184.1:0-2120 GCA_035542695.1 bacterium
CAGGGTGGTGACGGCAGCCGGAGGCGTGGTATCACCCGGAGAGGTGCCGCCGCCCCCATTGCTCGAGCAGCCAGCGAGGCTGACGACAAGGGCAAGAGCGGCCAGCGCTAGCCAACGATTCATTGCCATTTCGCCCTCTGAAACAGGCCCGCCAGACCTCACCGAGATCTGGCGTGCCTAACTTGAGAAAGCTAACGAATCGGTTACCGACCCGCTCACTTGAATATAGACTTTATCTTGCCCCAGGATACCGGCTCGACGTACGTTGACTCCGGAGCCTGATCGATAGCTGCATTGTAAGCCCAGTAGATGTGTTCATAGCCCCGGTACTGGTCCTCGCGGCATTCAACAACACCCATGCTCAAAGTCGCAGGATCCTTCGAGATCGTGATGGCGCCCGGGCTACTCGGGGCCAACCATGTGTAAGAAGTCACGAAGAAAGCCGGCGTGTTGCCTCCGGGATGTCCCTGCGGTATCTTGCACAGCGTAGCATAATCCCAGGCAAACGCCATTCCGGCACCACTGGTGTCAATTGTACCGATCGCGAGAGAGGGAACACAGACCTGCGTCGAGGCGGTTCCCCAGTCCTTGGGCCAGGTCAGGCCGTATTCGATCTCGCTCAGCGAGTCATAGTCGAACACCACTAAGAAAACATCGAGGTCGGTGGGCGTCCCGTTGACCCGCCTGACGATATCATTGAAGCTACTTATGACCGGCAGCGGGGTTCCCTTGCCACCGCAGCCCTTGGTCGCGTGCGCCACCAGGTGAAGCGCGAACTTGATGTTCTCGTTGGCCGTGCCAGTGAGGGGCTTATCGAGCGCCGCGTGCCCTCCTCCGGAGCCCGCCCAAACCTGGACTGCGAACACCAAGACGAGTATCAGCATCACAATAGCACTACGCTTCATTTTAGTTCCTCCCTTTTTTGTTTGCGGTTAGCCACCAATCGCACTATATCAGTGTGGTATAATCGCGTCAAGGATTTTTTTCGGTTTGACATCAGTCTTGGGAGTCCTTAGGGTCTTTTGGTGAATATGCGCAAACATTGGAGGCTGGGAGCCCTTGCGGCTGTGGCTGTCGGCGTCGCGGCGATTGTGATTCTGACGTTTGCCGGCCGCAAGCCCGCACGCCTCAATCTCCTCTTGGTCAGCATTGACACCCTGCGCCCCGATCATCTGGGCGCTTACGGCTATGCTCAAGCCCGCACGCCGACCATTGACAAGCTTGCGCGCGAGGGCGTGACTTTCGAGGACGTGATCACGAGCGTGCCGCTGACACTGCCCTCCCACTCTTCGATGCTGACCGGGCTCTCGCCGCTGGCTCACGGCATAAGGGACAACGCCAACTTCCGCCTGGCCGACGAGTTCGTCACGCTGGCCGAGGTGCTCCGCGCCAACTCCTACACGACTGGGGCGGCAGTTGGAGCTTTCATCCTCGATCGGCGCTACGGACTCAACCAGGGCTTCACATATTACGATGATGACATGTCGAGGGGACGGCAGCCCTCCAGCTTCGGCTACCCTGAGCGCACTGCCGACCGCGTGACCGCAAGCGCGCTTGAATGGCTCAAGACGGCCCACGAGCCCTTCATGCTGTTCCTTCATTACTACGATCCTCATGCGCCGTACCAGCCCCCCGCGGGCTTCCAGAACGTAGCGGGCGGCAATCCCTATGATGGCGAGATTGCCTTCACCGATCAGGAGCTGGGCAAAGTGATCGCCTATCTCGCCGCGCAGCATCTGCTCAAGCGGACGCTGGTGATCCTTACCGCCGATCACGGCGAGGGCTTCGGGGAGCACGGCGAGCAGACCCACGGGCTGCTTCTCTATAACGGGACCCTGAGGGTCCCGCTGATAATCCGGGTGCCGGAGGCCTCGCGGCTTGCCCGGGTGGCGGGCAAGGCCGTGCGGGGAACCTTCCAGCAGCAGCCGGCGCGCACCATTGACATCTATCCCACGGCCCTCGAGATCCTCGGCTACAAGCAGATGACTGACGTTGATGGCCGGAGCCTGGTGCCTATGCTCGAAGGCAAGACCCTGCCGCCAGTGGTGTCGTACTTCGAGTCAATGGCCTCATACTTCTCCTACCGATGGTGTCCCCTCAGAGGCGTGAGGTTCAACGAG
>DATKKY010000185.1:0-15683 GCA_035542695.1 bacterium
AGCCGACCTGACGCGCAGCCTCGTGGCGGTGGTAGAGCAATTGATCAGGCAATACCCCGACCAGTGGTGCATGTTCCGACCCATTTGGGAGCAGGCCTCATGAGAATAGCGATGGTGACCCAGTCCTACTATCCGAGGCTCGGAGGCGTGACCGAACATGTCCACAACCTGAGCGCAGCTCTGCGGACGATGGGCCACGAGGTCAAGGTGATAACCTCGGGACCTGCTCAACCCGGAGAGACTTCCACCATCCGCATCGGGCGGAACGCCCTCTTCCCCAAGAACGGCGCAATGGTCAACGTGACCATCGGGGTTGGCTTGAGAAGGCGGCTCCGCCAGGAATTCCTTGGCAACGGTTTCGACATCATCCACATTCAGTGTCCCCTGGAGCCCACCCTGCCCTTGGCCGCTCTCATGGCAGCGCGGGCTGTGCCGCAGCGGGTGGTCGGCACCTTCCACACGGCAGCCAACTGGTCGGCGCCCTACGAGGTCTTTCGGCCACTCCTGGTGAGGTACGCCGGCCGGCTCGATGCCAGGATTGCAGTCTCTGCTACCGCCCGGACCTTCGCTTTGAGGTACTTCCCTGGCGACTATGCCGTGATCCCGAACGGAGTCGATTTCGCCCGCTTCGCCACCTGTACCGAGCGGGCCCCCGAGCTAGATGACGGCCGGATCAATCTGCTGTTTGTAGGCAGGCTGGACGCCCGCAAGCGGGTTCCCTGGCTGATCTCGGCGTTCCGGCAGGCACATGCCCGGAATCCTAACCTCAGGCTGGTGATAGTGGGCAGGGGCCCGACCGAGGCGGCCTGCAGGCTGGTAGCCCATCCGCTCACCGGCACGAGCATCATCTTCAAAGGGGCACTTTTTCCGACCGAGCTGCCCAAGTACTACAATTCGGCGCACATCTTCTGCTCCGTACCTTCGGGCAGCGAGAGCTTCGGCTTGGTTTTGCTTGAGGCGATGGCCGCCGCGAAGCCGGTGGTGGCAACCGCCATCGACGGGTATCGCGGCGTTGTAACCGACCAGGTGGAAGGTCTGCTGGTCGCGCCCGGCGACACGGCAGGGCTGGTAGGGGCAATCGAGCGACTGGCTCGTGATCGGGAGCTCCGCGAAGCGCTGGGCGCGCGAGGCCTCCGGAAGGCCAGCGGGTTCGACTGGAGTCGGGTGGCAACGGATGTGGAGCGGCTCTATGCAACTTTGCTGGATGGCCCAGCCTCTGCGTAGGCGGGGGCTGGCGCTGAAGCGGGCTCGCGCATGGTGAGCGACAGGCGCAACTTGAACCTGTTCACGCTGTCTTTCACGGCGCTCCTGGTGGGCCAAGTGATCTCGATCCTCGGCGACAGACTTAACAACATCGCCATGATCGAACTGATCGCCGTGGAAACGGGCCGCTTTCATCGGGCGGGCTCAGCATTTGAGCTCTCCAAGCTCGCCCTTGCGATGACGCTGCCTTCGCTGGTGCTCGGTCCGCTGATTGGGGCTTACGTCGACCGAGCTAGCCGCAAGCGCGTGCTGGTCACGAGCGATGTAGTGCGCGGGCTTGCGGTCGTGGCCATTCCCTTCCTGAGACCGGCGCTGCCCATGTGGACGGTCTATGGCGTTATAGCTTTCCTCTACCTTGCCAACCTCTTCTTCTTGCCGGCGCGGTGTGCGGTGGTCGCTGAGATCGTCGAGCGCGAGAGCCTGCTGCGGGCCAATTCGCTGCTTTCGCTCGGGGCCACGGTGGCGACCATCGTCGGCTTCGGGCTGGGGGGTCTGGTGGTTACCCACATCGGCTGGAGGCCCGCCTTCATAATCGACGCCATCACCTACTTCCTGTCGGCTGCATCGCTTGCGATGCTTGCGCCGACCGGCCGAGCTTCCGAGCGCCCGGGCCAGGGAACGTCCTACGCTGGGATGATCCGCGAAGCCCTGGGCCAGGTGAGACACCTAGCAGGAGCCAGAATGGGCGTGCTGGTCCCGCCGCTTCTTACGGCAGCAGGGACGGTTGCCTATGTTCTGGGCGTGGCCCTCGTCGAGTCCCACTCGGCCCGGGGCACTATGTGGGTCGGTTTCCTGATAAGCCTTGCGGGAGCCGGGATGGCGCTGGGCTGTTATTTGACCGGCCGGCTATTTCACGGAGCCAGCCGCGAGAAGGTTGCCTTCGGCGCGGCCGTGACCTCGGTCGCCGCGCTGGCCCTGGCGGCTCTTGCCCGGAACTTCGTAGCTGTGGGACTGGCGGCGACGGCCGCCGGCATCGCTGCCGGCCCAGTGCTGGTAGTGAGCGAAACTGCAATTCAGGAGGAAGCCGCAGCTCGCAGGCAAGCGACGGTGTTTGCGGTGCGGGATATGCTGATGAAACTGGGCGCGGCGGTGGCTGCCATCGCCGCGCCGGCCGTCGCCGCCCTGCTTGGCCTGGGCCCAGCGATGGCCGTCCTGTTGGGCTTGCTCGCGGTACCCCTCGGCCTGCTTGCCTGGCTCCCGCGCCCTCGGGGCCTTCGCACCGGCGGGCGTGAGCCGGGAACTCCCCGCTCGGAGTAGAACTCTGAGCACCGACACCCCGGGTACTAACACCCGGGCAGCTGAGGCCTGGCCGCGGCCGGGGCCGGTACTCAGTCCTCGGGCTGGTCCTCTTCCTCGGGCTTATCCGTAATCACAGCCTCAGTGGTCAACAAGAGAGCTGCCACACTCGCCGCATTCTGCAGCGCCGACCGCGTCACTTTGGCGGGATCGATGATCCCGGCCGCGGCCAAATCCTCGAAGACATTCTTAGCTGCGTTGAAACCCCAAGCCCCTTTGCCAGCCCTTATCTTCTCCACCACCACCGATCCCTCCATCCCCGCATTGTCAGCTATCAAGCGAGCCGGTTCGTCGAGCGACTTCACGACGATCGATGCGCCGACCTTCTCTTCGGCCGACAGGGCCATCTTCCCGATCGCGGAGGCCGCCCTGATCAGGGCCACTCCACCGCCCGCAACCACACCCTCTTCCACCGCCGACCGCGTCGCAGCGAGCGCATCTTCCACGCGCGCCTTGCGCTCCTTCATCTCAGTCTCGGTCGCCGCCCCGACCTTGATCACCGCCACTCCCCCGACCAACTTGGCCAGCCTCTCTTGCAGCTTCTCCTTGTCATAGTCGGAAGTCGCAGCCTCAATCTGTTTTCTGATCTGCTTGACTCTCAGCTCCAGGTCTTTGCGGTCGCCTTTGCCATCGATGATGGTGGTGTTTTCCTTGTCAATCTTGACCAGCCGGGCACCGCCCAGGTCACCCAATACCGTATTCTCAAGTTTGAAACCCGCGTCCTCCGATATCACCTTGCCACCGGTCAAAACCGCGATGTCATCAAGCATCGCCTGCCGCCGGTCGCCGAATCCCGGCGCTTTGACCGCGCAGCCGTGAAGCGTGCCCCGCAGCTTGTTGAGCACCAGAGTCGCCAGGGCCTCTCCCTCAACATCCTCGGCAATCACCAAGAGCGGTCGCCCGGTCTGAGCAGCCGCTTCCAGGATGCCGACCACGTCCTTCATCCCGCTGATCTTCTTGTCATGGATCAGGATCAGGCAATCCTCGAGCACGCACTCCATCTTCTCAGGATCGGTCACGAAATAGGGAGACAGGTAGCCGCGGTCGAACTGCAGGCCTTCGACCACATCCAGCGACGTCTGCATGGTCTTGGCGTCCTCGACCGTGATGACGCCTTCCTTGCCGACCTTGTCCATGGCGTCCGCGATCAGAACTCCGACCTCCGCATCATTGTTGGCCGACACCGTTCCCACCTGGGCTATCTCGTCGCGGGACTTGATCGGCTTGGCCTGCTTGGCTATCTCCGCAACCACTACTTCGACCGCTTTCTCCATCCCACGGCGAATAGCTATAGGATTCGCACCCGCGGCAATGTTACGGAGACCGTGGGTTATCATTGAGCGGGCCAGGATTGTGGCCGTAGTGGTGCCATCCCCGGCGACGTCGTGGGTCTTGGTCGCGACTTCCCTGACCATGTGGGCACCGACATTCTCATAGTGATCCTTGAGCTCGATCTCCTTGGCAATAGTCACGCCATCATTGGTAATGAGCGGGGCGCCGAATTTCTTGTCCAGCACCACATTCCGCCCCTTGGGGCCCAGGGTTATCCCGACCGCGTCAGCTAGCTTGTCAACGCCCGCCTTGAGCATGGCGCGGGCCTGGGTATCAAAGTTGATCTGCTTTGCCATCATGATCCTCCTTGCAGGATTCTTGAGAAGGATAAAGCCCCTTCACTTCGTGCGCAAGTCAAAAGCGGCCGCGCCGAACGGACTGCGAGCGCTTAGCACCTCGGGCAGACCTGGTAGCCGGCCTGCGGCGGGTGCGGAGCGTGCCATCGAGGCCATAGGCGATACCCTTGAGCGTGAGGCTTGGATCAAGCACGTTCGTGAAGTCCAGGTGCTTGGAAACGTGGGCGGCCCAACCACCGGTGAGGATCACCCGGCAGCGCACACCCATCTCCCGCCACACCCGGCGGACCACTCCCTCCACCTGGCCCACGTTGCCGTAGATAATCCCCGATTGCATGCAAGCTGCGGTGGTGGTACCGATCACTCTTGGCGGCCGCTTGATCTCCACGGCCGGCAGCATCCGCGCCCGGTGCCAGAGGTCTTTGGCTCCGGCGAGCATCCCCGGGGCGATCACTCCGCCCAAGTACTCGCCGCGGGCCGAGATGCAGTCGTAGGTAGTCGCAGTGCCGATGTCCACCACAATGGCCGGACCGCCATACTCGTAGAAAGCGCCGACGGCATTGGCTATCCGGTCCGCCCCCACTTCGGCCGGGTTATCGGTCAGGACCTTGATTCCCCAGTCAGCAGTTCCATCGAGCACTTTGGTCGGGATTCCGAGATGGTCGCGAAGGGCCTGGGCGACCGGCGCAGTCTCTGACGGCACCACCGAGCATATCCCGGCAACTCGAAGCCGGCTCTTGGGAACTCGGTCCCGCTGCCACAGGGAAGCCAGCACCACGGCATATTCGTCACTGGTCCGCTCCTGGGTCATTATGCGCCAGAAGCGCTTGACCTTCGTGCCTTCGAGGATACCTATCGCTGTTGACGTGTTCCCCAGATCGATGCCAAGCATCATCATAGGCCTCCTAGGTGACCCGAACCACTTCGCCGGCGACTATGGATTTCAAGTGCCCGCTTTCCAGCCTCAGGACCAGCGCGCCGCTCTCATCGAGATCAACCACTGTCCCCTCAAACTCACGGTCGCCCGTCAGCACTCGCGTCATCTTGCCCACCAGCGGCGAGAGCGCCAGTAGTTCGCGGCGCATCTTTTCGAAACCGACCGAGCCGAGGGCAAGGTATCTGGCCTCCACTGCCCGGAGCACACTCGCCAAGAGCTCGGGCCGCCGAACTTCACGGGCGCTCTCCAGCCTGACCGACGTCGCTCGTGCCCTGATGTCAGGCGGGAAATCCAGCTTGCGGTGAAGCGCGTTGAGGCCAACCCCCAGCACCATGAAGGAGACTCGGCCGCCTCGGAATTCGCCCTCCGAGAGCAGGCCGCATATCTTCCTGGCGCCCACGACAACGTCGTTGGGCCACTTGATCTCAGCCTGGACTCCCCACTCCCCGCGCAGGGCAGTCGCGATCCCCAGCGCCCCGACCAGCGACACCAGCGCTGACCTTCGCGCTCCCAAGTGGGGCCTCAACACCAGGGAGAACCACAGACCCAGCCCCGGAGCCGAGCACCATTTTCTGCCGAGGCGTCCGCGCCCCTCGGTCTGCTCTTCGGCCATCACCAGCGTCCCGTCCGGTGCTCCTTCTCTGGCCAGCCGAGCAGCCACGTCATTGGTAGATCCCACCTTTGACAGGATGTGCACCTCACCCCGTACGAGATCCCGGAAGGCAAGGTCGGCCTCAAGGTGATCGAGCGCGTCCGGCGCGCCCAGCAGTCTGTAGCCCTCCCCCGGCACCTCGTCAATCCTGTATCCCCGGAGCCGCAGCGCCCCAACGGCCTTAGCAACGTCTTGCGCGGAAGCAGCCAGGGCTCTAGCCAGCTCCGCCCGAGTGACATAGCCCGAGGCCGACCTCAGCCCCAGCACCACACCGGCTTCAAGGTCCTTCATCCCATCACGCCTTCGCGAAATCCAGGCTCATGTCAAGAGCGGGTGCCGAATGGGTCAACGAGCCCACCGAGATAAAGTCCGGCCCCGCGAGCGCAAAAGCGCGCACGTTGGCAAGCCTGATCCGGCCCGAGACCTCGACCAGGGGTTGGGCCGGAAAACGCCGCGCCTTGCGGATTGCCGCTTTCAGGGGACCAGGCTTCCAATTGTCGAACATCAGAAGGTCCACCTCGAGGTCCCGCAGGCTCTCAAGGTCAACTGAGGGTGCGATCTCAACTTCGACGAGCGCCTTCGGCTCGGCCTGGCGCGCCCTCGCCACCGCCTCGGCGATCCCGCCGGCAGCCGCGATGTGATTGTCCTTGATCAGGACCAGATCAGACAGGCTCAGCCTGTGGTTCAGGCCCCCGCCGACGGTGACCGCGTATTTCTCGAGGCCGCGCAGTCCCGGCGTAGTCTTGCGGGTATCCAGGATCTTCACCCGGGTTCCCTCCACGCGGTCAACGAAGCGACGGGTCAGGGTCGCAATGCCTGAAAGTCTCTGGATGAAGTTGAGGGCGACCCTCTCGCACCCAAGTATGCTGCGGGCCGGTCCCGCAACACTCGCCACCGACTGGCCGCGCTTGCACCACTTGCCTTCACCTCCGGCGGCCGCCCGGACCACTACCGATGGGTCATAACTGGTGAAGACGGCTTCGAAAACCTCGAGGCCGGCCACCACCCCCGCGTCCTTGACCCGAAGTGAGGCCTCCGCATGGGTCCCTGCAGCCACGGTCAGGCGAGTGGTCAGATCGCCCGCCGGGATGTCCTCGCGCAGCGCCTCCCCAATCACGGCTCGCAAGTAATCGTCACTCAGCTTGACCCTAAAGGGAAAAGGTCTTGGTTTCATCGCGCCCTACCTTCGTCTGGCTCGTCTCGCCTTGGTCCGCGGCCGCTCCGGCCGCTTGCCTTCCATGGTCATCATGGTGATCACCTCTTCCATCCTGTCGCGCAGCGAAGCGGCCTTCTCAAATTCAAGGTTCTTGGCGGCAGCGATCATCTCGCGCTCGAGATCGGCCAGCATCTCCTCGTAGGAGGTGCTCTGGATCATGTCAACAGGCTCAGCGGCCTCCCTGACCGAGTCGGCGACATAGGTCGCCTGCAGGATCTCTTCAGCCGTCTTTACTATGGTCTGCGGCACGATGCCGTGCTTCTTGTTGTATGCCAGCTGGATCTTCCTTCGCCGGTTGGTCTCATCCATAGCTCGCTGCATCGAACCTGTGACCGTATCGGCATAGAGGATCACCTTGCCCGATACATTGCGTGCCGCCCGCCCGGCTACCTGGATCAGCGATGTCTCCGACCTGAGGAAGCCCTCCTTGTCGGCATCCAGCACGGCGACCAGCGAGACTTCAGGCAGGTCAAGACCTTCACGCAACAGGTTGATGCCCACAATCACGTCAAATTCCTTGAGCCTCAAGCCTCGCAAGATCTCCACGCGCTCCAGTGCGCCGATGTCGGAGTGGAGATAGCGGGCGCTGATGCCCAGGGAGACCAGGTAGTCGGTCAGATCCTCGGCCATCCGCTTGGTCAGCGTGGTTACCAGCACGCGCTCGTGTCTCGCCACAACCTTGTGGATCTCGCCCAAGAGGTCGTCGATCTGACCTTTGACCGGCCGCAGCACGATCTCGGGATCGATCAGCCCAGTCGGCCTTATCACCTGCTCAACGATCACGCCGCCGCACTGCTCCACCTCGTAAGCCGATGGCGTCGCCGATACAAAGACCGCGCGGTGGATCTTGACCTCGAACTCGTCGAACTTGAGCGGCCGGTTGTCCAGGGCCGACGGCAGCCTGAAACCGTACTTCACGAGCGTGCTCTTTCTCGACCGGTCGCCCTCGTACATACCCCGGAGCTGCGGCACCGTCACATGGGATTCGTCGATAACCAGCAGGAACTCCTCGGGAAAGTAATCGACCAGCGTGCAAGGTGGCTCGCCTGCCGTCCTGCCGCTCAGGTGCCGGGAGTAGTTCTCAATGCCGGGGCAATAGCCGATCTCACGCAGCATCTCAATGTCATATCTGGTGCGGCTCTGGAGCCGCTGCGCCTCGAGCAGCCTGCCCTCCTTCCGGAAAGCCGCCAGGCTCACCTCCAGCTCCGCCTCAATCGAGGTGATCGCTTTCTCCATCCGCTCGTAAGGCATCACGAAGTGCTTGGAGGGGTAGATATTGACCTTGTCGCGGTGGGCCAAGGTCTTGCCGGTCACGGAATCCACCACCGAAATCTGAGTGATCTCGTCTCCGAACATCTCAACTCGGACCGCGTTCTCCTGATCCGAGGGCCTTATCTCCAAGGTGTCGCCGCGGACCCGGAAGGTGCCGCGGACCGGTTCGTAATCGTTGCGCGTGTACTGAATGTCAACCAGCCGTCTCAGGATCTCGTCCCGGGGCGCCGTCGCTCCCTTGGAGAGCGTCAAGAGCATCCCCTTGAAATCGTCCGGCGACCCGATCCCGTAAATGCAGGACACGCTGGCCACGACCAGCACATCGCTGCGCTCCAGCACCGAAGCCGTCGCCTTGAGCCTTAGCTTGTCGATGTCCTCGTTGATCGAGGCATCCTTCTCGATGTAGGTGTCAGTCGATGGAATGTAGGCTTCAGGTTGATAGTAATCATAGTAGCTTATGAAGTACTCCACGGCGTTCTCAGGGAAGAAGCTCCTGAACTCGCCATAGAGCTGAGCGGCAAGCGTCTTGTTGTGGGAGATCACCAGGGTCGGCAGCCCGATTTGAGCGATGGTGCTCGCCATGGTGAAGGTCTTGCCCGAGCCCGTGACACCCAGCAAGGTCTGCCATCGCCGGCCCAGCCTCAACCCTTCGACCAGCTCGCGGATAGCCTCGGGCTGGTCCCCCTTGGGCTCGAACTTGGAGACTAGTCTGAAATCCATCGCACCACCGGCCCCGAGGCCTATGGCAAGGCGTAATCGAACAACCCGCGCTTGTCGGACTGCGGCAAGGCCACGGGCTTGCCGTCAAGGGTAAGCGAAACCGCATTCCTGTCAGACAAGACAGCCAGGAAAAACCGCTTGTGGGTCGTGAAGACTTTCTTGTCTCCGCCTGTGAGCATCCCATCAAACATAGTGCTGTCTCCGTCCGTCAGCTTCAACGAAGTGCCGCCGTGCGCGCTTATCTCAAGCGTCCTTACCCCAGGCTCCACGCGCTGCTTCTGGCTCGCCGGGATTATAGGCCAGTTGGTGCCCGGCACAGTCATAGGCCCCACCGCTTTGGTGGTGTCAGCCGAGGCTGAATCAGGCCGCTGCGCCTGGGCCCCGGCTTGCCGCGCGGGCGCCACGGGAGCCACCTCCCCGTGCCCGACAGATTCTTGAGGGGCCTCCACCCGGACCATCTTCGGCGCCCCCTTGGGCTGGCGCTGGCTCGTCTGGGTTTCGCGCGAGGCCTCCGCCGATTCCGCCGGCTTGCCTGCCTCGCCCCGCCTCGGCTGGAAGACTCGGTTGGTGACCACCAGGATGATCATGGCCAGGATCGCAACGCCGGCAATCAGCGCCAACATCCGGCGCGGGCTCCGGCTTCGCTCGGGAACAGCGCGTATGCCCCGCAGGGCCTCCTGCGCCCTCTCCTCTTCGCTCTTCTGGTTCCGCACCAGCTCATCGGCATCAAGTTTTAGGAATCTGGCATAAGCCCGGATGAAGGCAATGTGATAGACTTTGGCCGAAAAGACACCGACCCGCCCCTCTTCGACCGCTGTTATGATCTCCAGCGGGAACTTGGTAGCTTCAGCAGCCTGCTCCGGAGTGATGCCGAGCTCTTCGCGCCGGTGCCTCAGCCTCTCGCCGATCGCCTCCATCAGATTTCGCGCCTCACCGTGTAGGACAACACCGCCTTGGTGTTAGCTGCGACCGGGACCTCGAACTCCGCCGTGTCCGACTTGATCTTCTTGTAGGGATGGGACGGGTTCTTGAGGCTCCACTCGCCGTAGAAGTGCTCGTCCACGACGACTGTGATGTCGGTGTCCTTGTGGTTCGCTATCGAGACCTCGTAAGTCTCCATGAAGACATGGTCGCTGACCTTGTTGAAGTCCTTCTGCTCGCGAGTGGCCACCACGTCGAAGGCATCACCCACGTAGAGCTTGACCTCCTCATCCCGGGGCGTGTGCTCGATCGCATCTTCGCCCAGGAATTCCAGACTCTTATCCACGTCGCTCTTGAAGACCCGCACTGTGCCTGCCGGCAGAGGTATGCCGAGCCCGGCTTTCTTGCTGTTATCGAACTTCATCACCACTCTGACACCCGAACCCTTGGTGGCATCGAAGTTATAGACCTTGGTCGCCGGCACGGTAGTCTCGGGGAAGAGCTGGATCTGCTTGACTTCCTTCTCCTTTATGGTGCTGGTCCCCTCAAGCGTGTACATGTGGTACTCGAAGAAGGGTTTCTCCTCCAGCCGAGGTGCACCCTCGGCGCGAGCCATCTCCAGCATCGGTCTCGGGCCAGCCTTCTCCTCGCGGTGGATCTCTCCAGCGATCAGCTTGATCTTGGCATCCGGATAGGTGGCTCCCGACTGGTTATCGATCGACACCCAGGCTGAGAGGCCGAGGCTCTTCTCATCCTCGGCGACCGCGGCCACATACTCGGCGTGCCAGTTGATGCCATTGGTGAGGTACGCAACCTCCAGGTTGGCGGACGTTGACCGCGAAGCCTCCACACTCCAGAAGAGGGTCGGCTTGACCACCAGCCCCTTCTGCCCCGGAGGCAACACGATATCTTTGACTTTGTCCCGCGAGACCAGGGCAACGCCTCCCGCACCCTGGTCAAGCACCAGGTTGCCGCCGTCGAACCCGATCAGCTTGCCTTCGTATATCTTGCTGTCGGCCGTGGTGATGCTGAGCCGCTCGTCCAGGTACTTCTGCAGCAGCTTGTCAGGGTTGACCAGGTCATACTCGAAGTTCTGCTCGAGGATGGATATGTCGCCCTCGCCGTCGATGGTCAGCTTAACCGAGGTCGGGTCGATCTGCGCCGCGATCTCGTCCATCGATATCTCGTTCCGGCCCCGCTCAAGTTTGGTAGGGCGGACATCGCGGACGACGCCGAGGTTGCTGTTGTAAACCGTCACCTTGAGGTCGCGCGCATCCGAGGCCGCCGCGGCCGCAATCAGAACAAGCAACAGGCCGACCAGGATCTTTCCACAACCGAACCTCATACCGGCACCTCCCTGTCACCCAAGCAGCGTTGCCAGGGTCTTTTCCAATTTGGCTTTGGTCTGGGTGAGTGTCTCGATCTTGCCCCGCTCCTTGGCCACCACGTCCTGGGGAGCTTTTTCAGCGAACTCGGGGTTGGCCACCTTCGCTCTCGCCCGCTCCAAGAGGCCGGTCACCCGATCGATCTCCTTGGTAAGCCGGGCCTTCTCCACCCCGATGTCGATAACACCGGCCAGCGGCACAATGATTTCCACGCCGTTCATTATGCTGGTCGCCACCGGGCCGGCCGCGGCGGGGCGCGCAGTCGCGATGTCCGAGACTTTGCCGAGCTTCTTGATGTAGGAAGCGGCGGCGATGATCCCCGCGGCCGCCTCGGGGTGTGCGAACACCAGGTGCAACGGCACGTTGACCGATGGATGCACCCCCATCTCGCCCCTGATGTTGCGGACCGCTTCCACGATGCTGATCACGGCAGCCATCGTGGCTTCGGCTTCCGGGTCGGGAGTGAAGGCCTCATCGCCCATGGTCTGCTCCAGTAGACTCTTGGGACTGATCTCGAGCCCATGCCAGATCTCCTCGGTAAGGAAAGGCATGAAAGGATGCAGCAATTCCAGCGATCTCGCCAGCACCTTACGGGCAACGGAGATTGCCGCCGCCTTGACCGCGGGGTCCGAAGCATAGAACCGCTCCTTGGCCAACTCGAGGTACCAATCACAGAACTCGTGCCACACGAAGTCATAGACCGCCTTGGCTGCCTCGTTGAGGGCGTAAGCTTCAACGTGGCGCTGGACCGCGGCCGAAACTTCGGCGGTGCGGCCCAGGATCCACCTGTCGCAGACATCGCCGTTGGCCGGCAGCGCGATGTCCCCACTCTGCCCGGCGCCACTGCCGTCACCGCAGACTGACTTGACCAGCCTGGCCGCATTCCAAACTTTGTTGGCGAAGTTGCGGCCGGTCTCGATGTTGCGTTCGGCAAAGAGTACGTCCGAGCCCCGCGGCGTCAGCGACACCATAGTGAATCGCAACGCATCCGAGCCATACTTGTCGATCAGCTCCGACGGATCGGGCGAATTGCCGATCGACTTGGACATCTTCTTGCCGAATTCATCGCGGATCAGACCGTGCAGATAGACATCCTCGAAGGGTATCTCCTTCATGAAGTACAGCCCGGCCATGATCATGCGCGCCACCCAGAAGAAGATGATGTCGGGTCCGGTGACCAGCACCGAGGTCGGGTAGAAGCGCTTGAGGTCTGCTGTCTGGGCAGGCCAGCCCAGGGTCGAGAAGGGCCAGAGCCAGGATGAGAACCAGGTATCCAGAACGTCCGCTTCCCGCTCGAGCGGTCCGCCGCAAGCCGGGCAGGCCATCGGATCGGTGAGCTCGCTGACCATCCGCTTGCACTTCTGGCAGTGCCACACTGGGATGCGGTGGCCCCACCACAGCTGGCGGGAGATGCACCAGTCGCGGATGCCTTCCATCCAGTTGAAATAGACCTTGGTCCATCGATCCGGGTGGAACTTGATCCGCCCCTGCTTCACAGCTTCGATCGCTGGCCCGGCCAGAGGCTCCATCTTCAAGAAGTACTGGAGCGACAGGTAAGGCTCGATGTGGGTGTTGCACCGGTAACATTGGCCAACCGATAGCGCGTAGTCGGTGATCTTCTCCATCAGACCTTGCTTTTCGAGGTCGGCGACGATGCGCTTGCGTGCCTCGAACCGGTCCAGGCCGGCATAGGGGCCGGCATTGGCGTTCATCTTGCCGCTTTCGTCCATCACCACGATCGGCTTGAGGCCGTGCCGCGCACCTATGGCGAAATCGTCGGCGTCGTGGGCGGGCGTCACCTTGACCGCGCCTGTGCCGAACTCCGGGTCAACAATCGCGTCCCTTATCAGGGGCATCTCACGACCCACCAGCGGCAATACCAGGGTCTTGGTGGCAGCCTCGTCATAGCGGTGGTCGTTGGGATTGACCGCTACCGCGACGTCGCCCAGCATGGTCTCGGGGCGGGTGGTCGCTACCGTCAGATGGCCGCCTTCCCTGAAAGGATAGCGGATGTACCAGAGTTTCCCTGCGACGTCCTCCCGCTCCACTTCCTCATCGGAAAGCGAGGTTAAACAGCGCGGACACCAGTTGATGACGTATTCGCCGCGGTAGATCAGGCCCTGCTTGAAGAGCGTCACGAAAGCCGTGCGCACTGCCAGCGAGAGACCCTGGTCCAGCGTAAACCGCTCGCGCGACCAGTCGCAGGCGCAGCCCAGGTGCCTGATCTGCTCGCTTATCTTAGAACTCATCTCCTCTTTCCATTGCCATACCCGCTCAGTGAATTTCTCACGTCCCAGGCCCTCGCGGGTCAAGCCATCCTGCGCGATCTGCTTCTCCACCGCCACCTGGGTGGCGATGCCAGCATGATCCTTGCCGGGCAGCCAGAGCGATTCCCGGCCGCTCAGCATATTCCACCTGGTTAGGACATCCTGGAGCGACATATTGAGGGCGTGACCCATGGTCAGCGGGCCCGTGATATTAGGAGGCGGCATCACTATGACAAAGGGCTTGCCCGGTCTGGGCTGCGGCTTGAAAAGCCCTTTGGACAACCAGAAATCATACCAGATGTTTTCCGCCTGATGAGGGTCATACCGTGTCTGCATCGCGCGCTCCTCGTGCCTGTTGTCAGATTAGACGTACTTCCTCGCTTCGAAACTAACACGAGTGCCGAGGGCCGTCAATCTTCTAGTGCCGGTAGTGCCGGGGCGGGTAAGCACCCGAGTACTCGCCCGGCCGCTTCATCGCTCAGACTTCCGAGTTCCTCGACCCGGCGATCTACAAGCCGGGCAAGAGGATTACGCTTGCTGGGGAGATCACCGGCGGAGAGACCAAACCGCTGGGCAACACCCAGTACACCTATCCCGTCGTCGCCATCAAGCAGCTTCACCTCTGGACTGAGCCCAAGATGTATGCTTACGAACCTTTGGACTATTGGCCGTGGTGGCTGGACGTTGGCTGGGTCTATGATTCAAGCCATTGGTATGTGCCGGGCGGAAACCTGAGCGACAGGCATGGAGAGGAACATCATGAAGGCGGTCACGAGGGCGGACATGAGGGTGGCGGGCACGACCAGAGATGACGCCCCAGGGCTAGCGCCCGGACGGAAGCGGAGCCCGCCTAGTGATTCTTGAAGAGCGTCCCTCCGGCGACCCCAACATCAGTGTGTCGTGGACGCAATAGCAGCAGACGTTACCTGAGCCTCAGCGTCAGCAGAGCTCGCGGGAATAATGTGAGCCCTGCCCAGAAACTGTTCCAGCCAACTCGTGTGCCTGTCCTAATCACCGCCGCCCAGCCCCGAAGCAAGTCGCCGACCCACAGCGGTGGCTGGTGACCACCTCAAGGGAATGTAGCCTGCCTTCTGCCAGTGCCGTCCCAGTTGGCCACCCAGATTGCAGTCGTGTTTTCTGCCGTGACAGCACTGAAGGCTATCATCTTGCCGTTCGGGCACCAAGATGGCCCAGCCCCGGGGTCAGCCACGACCACCTGGCCAGTGCCGTCAACATTGATAACCGAAACTGCCGGGTGCCCAGATGCGGGGCCCGCGCTGAATGCCACGCTCTTCCCGTCTGGTGACCACCTTGCCCACGACGGCAGACCAGACGTTGTGTCGCAAGGGATTTTGCCCACTCTCGAGCCATCAGCGCGAACGATCACAAGACTATCGCATAGCAGCTCCTGGCCGTCAGGTGACCAGTCGCATACCCATTTGTCTGTCACCCACCTCGAAGTCAGCGAATCCAGATTCATCACCCATAGGCCATGCTCGCCAGGGCCGCCGTAAGCGATACTGCGTCCGGATGGGGACACATCTGCGAACATGGTGAAGATCGGAATAGCCTCTTCCTCTCCTGTCCCCAGGTCCCTAATGGACAACCCTCCGTCCTCTCGACAGATGAGAACTCTCTTACCATCCGGAAACCAGTCGACCAGCCAGCCTCGCGCTATGTACTCCCGCTCGCCCGTCGCCACGTCGACAGTCCACACCGAGTGATTCCCGTATTCAAGGAGTTCCTCATAGGTCTTGGGATAGTGGGTATATCCGATCTTGTTAGTGTCTGCAGGGCACCAATTCGTCCAGACATCCAGGGTCTGGCCAGGTTCCGGCCATGCACCCCCATCATCAGGCCCACAGCACCGGTCTCGAGAGCAACCCGCTGCGCACACAAGAGCCACAACGGCGCACAAAACGAATCGCGCTCCAACGTTCAATCTCACCACACCACCACGACCTTCTTTGTGACGGTATCTGTCCCAGCCTCTCCCCGTAACAAGTATACGCCCAGGGAGACTATCTCGCCACGATCGTTCTTACCATCTGGCCTTCCCCCAGAAGACCGCGCAGGTCAACTCCCGAACTGGCATGGGGGTCCTCTGAATGCAATCCAAGCCTCTG
>DATKKY010000186.1:0-6381 GCA_035542695.1 bacterium
ATAAGCGACACTGAGACCGCCACCGGTGTAGGTAACCACAGGCTCGGCGAGCAACGAGTCAGGCGGCCTGCTCCCGCCAAAGGCAAGCGCGAAGACCCTGAGGGCCGCGGTCAACCCCCGATCCGAGTAGGTGACCTTGTAAATGCGGCTGAGCTCCTCCCGTTCTTGCTCGGTGAGTTCCGCCTCCTTTATCCCGCGCACGAACCGTTTTGACCTGAGGTAGATCAGCTCGGCGCTTTCTCCCCAGCGCTTGTCCTCGACCAGGTAGAAGATGCTGTACCCAGCCTTGCTCGGGATTATTCCTGAAACCTCTCCTACGTGAAGCTGAAACACCTGGTAGGCGGTGCTGCGATCGAAGTTCTTCCAAAGCTCCCAGCCACGGTCGTGCACGGTAATATCTTCCCGCCCCTCGACGCGCTTCACCATGTCATCGAAAGACGCGCCGGCCCGGATGTCGCCCAGGACCTCCTCAGCCACGGGATAAACCGCGAACACCATTTCCCTGAAGTGCAGCCTGCGGTCAAGGTTGTCCAGCACCGGCTTGGAGGCCACCCGCGGCACGCGGACCGCCTTCTCGATTTTCCACCGGTGATAGGCATCCGACAGAGCAGTGATCCGTGCGGAGGCCTCCTCCTCGGGCAGCTCGTCCACGCCTAGCCCCCGTTTCACAGCCTCCTCAGCCAGGAAGAAGCGCGTGCTCACGACGTCAACCAGCTTCTTCCGGTCGTCGAACGTGTCGTTGAAGGTGTAGCTCGGCCCTAGTTTGAAAACCTCCATTTGAAGATCCACAGGGGCGAGAACAAAATCGCCACCCCTGGCGATCACCGCGTCCCCGCCACGGCAGACCTGGGCCAGCCCAAGTAGCAGAATTGCTATCACTGCCAACTTACGCATCCTGACCTCCTAAGATCGCGTCGATTATCGGTGTGGGTAGGCGCCATCAGGCGTATTCCCGGGTAGGATTTGTATCACAATCCTCACAAGGCTTCAACGCCGATTCGAACGCGGCAGTTCTATCTCGCCAGCACCAGCTTCTTCACCACGCGCGAGTCACCGGTGACCAACTCGACGAAGTAGATCCCGCTGGGCACCATGTCTCCGCTGAGGTACGCGCCGTTCCAAGTCAGCTTGGCCGCGCCGGGGCTCCGCATGCCGTCGAACAACGTCGCTACCTCTCTGCCTCTGACGTCAAAGACCTTGATCGAAGTCGGAATTGACTTGCCGTACTCGCCCGGAATGCTGTAGCCGATCTCCACACTGGAACCCGAAGGATTCGGGTAGCTGGTGATGCTTACGTCTGCGAAGGTCACCCTCGGCGGAACCCCCGCGTTCCGATCGATGGTCAGAGTATCAACCGCCGGGGTCGAATCGACGTTGCCATACGTGTGATAAGCCCGAGCCTCGAATATGTGGACACCGTTGTCAAGTGGGGTGGACGTGAAATGGTAGTTCTCGCTAGCGCCGCCCCATGCACCGTCGGTCGGGATTGCGTCAGCCCAAGGCCCGCCATCAACTCGCCATTCGACCTTGGCAATGTAGTTGAGGGTGATGTCGTTGTGCTTGCCGTTAGGATTCAGGTTGTGAAGTTTGGTGACCGTGGCCGTGCCTGAATAGGTAGGCGTCTGAGTGGTATCAGGATCAGGCGCGTAAGGATTCAGGGTGGTCTCCGGGCAAGTATCCAGTATGTCGGGAATACTGTCGTTGTCGGTATCGTTCCAGCCGATCTGACCCTTGGTGTAGGTGCAAATCCTGGCAACGCTCAGCGGCATGCTCCGCATTATGCAGTACCTGACGTTGGTCAGGCAACCGCCCGGGCCATTGGGATACTCGCTGTTCTGGTTCTCAATGTTCAGGTATCCGGACGTTGCAGTGCAAGGCGTGCCGGCGTCCTGGTATTCATCAAGCGCGTAAAAGTCATGCTCGAGCTCGTGAGCCAGGACGGCATCCATGTTCGCGATACCCCAGCCGTCGTCCTTGTAAGTCATCACCGTTTTAGGTCCGCCAAGCATCGTGTAGCCGAACCTGCCGTCAGTGAACATGCCGTCGCCGTCGTTGATGTCATTGATCACAAATACGACGGTCCCCCAGTCGGTACCCATCGAGTCCCTGAGGGCATTGACGTAAGGGTAGCCAGGGTAGGCGCTGCCGTATCCCATAGCGTTGAAGCACTGATTGTCCCAGAGGGCTTCCTCGCTGGACGCATGGGTGATAGGCTCATAGCCGGTCGGCACCTGGTAGTTGAAGGACGTGTAGAAGGTCAGGGTCCGCCAGTCGGCCTTGGAAACCAGCCAGTTGAGCCCTGACACGATCTCGCTCGTGACCTGGTCCATCTGGGCCTGGGTCCAGTCTTCGCTATTGGGATCGATCGTGCCATTGCTCTCGGGCAGAATCACGCCGATTGCCGCCGTACCAAGCATATACTCACTGACATCGTAGTACTTGGATCCCGGCGGTCTCAAGGGCAGCACGTCCTTGTCAGGCATGATATCGGCATCGTTGATCAGCGGCCTCGCGTTGGGACTGGGCTCGGCGTCAAGACCCATCTGGCGGGCCTGCCCCTTGAAGACGTTATTCCAGGCAGCCACAATGTGGCGTGCGCTGCTGCCATAACGCGCAAAGTCGCCAGCAGCCAGCACCTCGTCGTGTATGGAGGAGACCAGCCCAGTTGCCAGGAGCGCACTCTCGCTGCCATCAGGAATATCGGCAATGATGAAATTCGGTGGGAATACGAGCTTGGCATAGCCTCCGTTGGCCTCGATGGCGGCAACGGCATCCTTGGTTGCCTTGACGCCCTGGCCCTCCACCGTGATAAGTCTGTCAGCAGCGAAAACGTTTGCTGCCAACACTATACCGATGAACGCAAGCACTGCTGTCTTTCCCAAAGACATGTCCGACCCCCTTGCTTGCCTATATTTCGCCCTGATGCTGGGACAGATGCACTTTACCACGCGGCTAGTTTACCATATTTGAGGGCCGATGTCAAACCTGGCGGCAGGTCAGTGGGACCGCGGCGCGTCCCTCCGCGGCCTCAAGGGAAGCCCTACCCGCCCGGGGGAGGCTCGGGCCTGGCGACCGAAGCCAGCGTCCTGACTATGGCTGCAGCGTCCCTGGGCCGCATCCCCAAGATGGCAAACAAGGCCACGCTGAAGCCACAGCTCGTGGCCAGCCTGGGCAGGAAGCCCGCAAGCGCTGGGTGGGACCGCGAAAGCAGTGCCAGACCGGCGACCAAACCGCCGGCCAGGACGATTCCGGCATATGCAGGACGTATCCTGAAGGGAATTCGGAAGCGTGCCTGGGCGAAGGCCAGCACGGTGAGCATCATGACCAGGTTGGTGATCATGGTCGCGAACGCTGCGCCCTGCTTCCCCAGCTTCGGGATCAATAGGATGTTGAGAACCACGTTAAGCAGAGCGCAGGCCCCGACGATTGATGCCAGGAGCCGCGTCCTCCCGGTCACATAGAGGCCCGAGGCAAAGATGATGGAAAAGCCGTAGAACAAGAGCGATCCCGCGAGCATCGGTATCACACCCGCCGAACCTGCGTATCCCGAGGTGCCAACCAGGCGGACTATCTGCCCGGCAAAGACCGCCATCAGAAACGCTATCTCCACCAGAAAGAAGGAGAAATAGGAATGCACGCGCGCAAAGAGATCGCGGCCTTCGGGCTTCATGTAATTGGAGAAGAGAAACTGCGGCCAAGCCAGGTTGAGCGCCGTCACGGGCAACACAAGCACGAGGCAGATCTCGTGGGCATACTGATAGAGGCCGACTTCAGACAGCGCTTGCGGCGTCGCGGCGAAACGCCTCAGCAGGTAGATGTCGGAGGAACCTAGCACCCACATGGCCAGATTCATGGGCACCAGCGGGCCGCCGAATTCGAAGACCGAGCGCAGAGTAGCCCGCGAGAAAGCAGCTCCCAAGCGCTTGAAAAGCCCCGCATAGACCCCCACCCCTATCAAGAAAGGTGGCAGCGCGGCGCCCAAGAGCAGCCCCATCGCGCCCCTCCGCAGAACTACTACCAGCGTGATCGACAGGACCAGCGACAGCACACCCTTAGCCAAGGTGTAGAGAAAGTATCTGAACGACTTCGCAAAGGCCCGCTCGAAGGCCAGTCCTACCTGAAGCATCGCGTTGCCCAGACCGCCGATGATGCCAATTAGAATCAGCGTTCCGTAGTCGGCCGACCCCAGAAGCAAGCGAGACAGCTCAACAAAGCAGAGCGCCGCGACAATCGCCAGAGGCACGGCGATCGCGAGCGATCCGACCAGGATGGTGGAGACAGCTCGCTTGCGCTCCTCATCGGTTCGGGCTTCGTTGACAAACTTGATCAGCGATGAGGAAAGCCCCAATTCGGAGACTATTGCCAGGAGAGTGACAAGGATGAGGACCACCGATGCTTTGCCATACTCCGCGGTGGGGACGTACCTCGCGATTATAGGCACCATCACTGCCCGGGCCACACCCCCCACCATTGTGCCGAGGCCATACCAGCCGGTGTGCTTCGCAAGAGCGCCTATCTGCGTTGCCATGAGCCGCCTGCCCGGGGCACGTAGTTGCCGGCGTCATCCATCCAGCCCAGTTCCTTGTAAATAGCGTAGATGCTACGCACCACCTTCTCGGCCTGGTGGTATTTCTCGACGAATTGCCTGCCCTCCTGGGCCTTGCGCCTTCTCAGGTCCCGGTCAAGGATCACCTGTTCCAGCTTTGCCCCGAGATTCTCAGGGTTCACAATGATGAAAGGATGATCGGGAAGAAACGCTTCAAACTCGGGGGTGAAGCTGGTGAGCGTGGGAATCCCCATTGAAAGCGTCTCAAGCGAATTCACACCGTACCCGGTGCCCCCGATATCCACGATTATGTCTATCGCGATGTCACAGGTCTTCTTGATTTCGATAGCCTCTTGGTGAGGCCTCCCCTCTATCAGCACCAGCTCAACATCGTGCTTGCGCTCCATTTCCTTGCAGACTTGAATAATCCGCTCAGTGCCCTTGAAAAGGCGGTTTCTGGGAGCATGGCATATGCGCAGCCTCTTGTTCTCGGTCTGCCTAGGCACGTAAGCGTCTACTTCGAAGGGCAGGAAACTGAACCTGAGACCTGGACGGAGTCTCAGGTGATCGAACTCAGTGGTGATGTTGAGATCACTCAGTCGGTCAACGTCCGGAATGACTCCTCGGTCGCGCAGGTCGGTGCCGAGGTAGTAGCACACGATCCGCTTGCCCATCGCTTTCAGCTTCTTGATGATCCGCGCATCCCTGAAGAACTCCACGCCGCTTTCCAGGTGATAGATGTCGAAACTCAGGAGGTCGTACCGGTCAATGGCTTTATAGATTTTGGGGGCAGCCAGCGTATCGCGCAGCGTGAAAAGGAACCCCTCGAAGCCGCTCCGCGGCCTCCACTGCCTGACCCCAGCCGCGTCCACATTCTTCGGGGCGTTGGCATGGAGCAGGCTCATCACCCGCTTGAGGGCCATGTCAAAGTGTCCACCCTGCATCAAGGGCAGATCGAGGCATATGTCCTCATCAAAGCCAGTCCTGCAACGCGATAGAGTGACCATGCGGCTGTAATTGCCCAGCCGGTTGTGGTACTTGACGAAGGTCGAGGCTGTGCCGACCCAATTCTGGTCGCACAGATGGAGGATCTTGAGCATCTATCCTGCCTCTCCGAGAAGCCCGAGCATATTGCCGCCGAGAATCAGCGCCCGCTCCTCAGACGACAGGGTGAGAGCATCGACCAACCCGAGGTACATCTTGGGGTGGCCCAGCGGATAGTCGCTTCCGAAGATCACCTTGTCCGCGCCCAGCTCGGCGACGGCCCGCTCGACCGCCCAGTACTCGCGCACGCCTTCAATGCCGAGCCGCACGTTGGAAAGGGCGGCCGTCTTGATGTGGTCGATCGTAGCCATTTCCAGCTCCGGCACGTCTCCGCCCAGGTGCGAGAGGATGAATACGGTGCCCGGATGCTTGCTTGCGGCTTCGAGGGCGAATCTATAGCTGGCCATCTCCTGCCATCTTCCGCAGTGGACCATCACAGGAAGCCCTTCCCCAACAGCATAGGCAAGGAAGGGCTCAGCCTTCGGATCGGTGACCCTCACGCCGTCACAAGAAGGATGAAGCTTGATGCCGCGAATCGCCCTGCGGTTGGCCTTGATGAAAACGAGATCATCGGCAACTCCCGGCTTGACCCACGGAAAGAACCAGTACCGCCGGGAGTGGGGCCCCTGCACGAAACTGCTGATCAGGGCGTTCTGTCTGAGATCGGTAGAGGTGAGCACGGCACCGGCGATCCCACAGGCCTCCAGGCAGGCCTCCATCTCCTCAAAGGACACGCCCCGCCCGAGGAACATAGCCGGGCTCCACTTGCCCGCATGGATATGGCCATCGAT
>DATKKY010000187.1:0-4846 GCA_035542695.1 bacterium
GGTATGGTTGAGACCGGCCCAAAGTATGGAAGGGGGATGGCGAAGACTCGACCTTTCCGAGCAGTCCTTTGACAGCACTTTGGTCTGGTCTCAGCCATACCAGTCGGGGGTTAGCCTTGAGACGTGAGGAAACACGAAGGAGGCCTGCCGATGTACCAGGGAAATACGGACAAGCACTACTGCTCAGTATGCGGAAAAGAAGTGGATGGCCGCGACATGTGCGGGTTCACGGAACAAACAACTTGCCTGGCATGCGGCTACACACCAACGGACGAATCGCGAATGGCTTGGTACGTGTTCCTGTTCATTCCGCTGTTCGGTCTGCTCTACTGGTTGGCGACTCTGCTCACGTACCTTGGCTACAGCAAATAACCGGCTACGAGATTCCATTCCGTAGCACGGAGACGATCACCCAGATGCCCAGCAGAGTGGCCAGAATGAAACCGGAAAGGCCGATCACCGGCACCCCGGACACCAGCGGCGGCAGTCCCGAGTGGAATATGATCGAGGACCCCACCACCAGCGCGGCCACGATGATGGCGATGACCACGCGGTTGAAGATGCGGCCCAGGCCGGCCCACGAGGGCTCCGTCCCCACTGGCTCCATCTGCACCTTGAACTGACCTTCCTTCAGCTGCTTCAGGATAGCCCGGGAATCATACGGCAGCTCATTCATGAGCTGTACGAAGTCTGCTGCCGCCAGGCGCATCTTGCGAGCCGTTTCCCTGGGCCTCAGGTGGCCGAGCAGCATCCTGCGGACGAAAGGCCGGGAGTATTCGGCGAGATTGAAACCGGGGTCCAGCCGACGGCTTGTATTCTCGATCATTGTGACCACGCGTGCCAGCCAAACGTAGTGTCTCGGCACATGCAGGTGGTAGTGCCGCAGGAGCCGGATGACCTGGTCCAGAAAACGAGCTACGTTCAGTTCGGTCAGTGATACCGACGCCTCGTCAATCAGGTCGGAGATCTCCATTTCAATTTGTTCGGGTTGCACACCGCTCTGGGCGTCGGCCAATTCGAGCAGCAACCTTGCCATCTTCTTCGCGTCGCGGTCCACCAGACTGGTCAGCATCCCGGCCAGGATCTCACGGTCGCGGGCCGACAGGCGGCCCATCATCCCGAAATCCAGCAAACAGACTACGTTGTCGGGCAGTATCAGGATATTGCCGGGATGGGGATCCGCGTGGAAGAAGCCGTGCTCCAGCACAGACTTCAAATAAACGTCGGCGCCGTTGTGCGCAATCTGCGTCAGGTCGTATCCCTCTGCTTTGAGCTTATCCACGCTTGATATGCTGATGCCCTCGATGAACTCCATGACCAGCACTTTGTCGGTGGAAAGCTCCCGGTAGACGGCCGGCACATGGACGTACGCGGCACCGTCAAAGTTGTGAGCGAAACGCTCCAGGTTGCGGGCCTCAGAAGCGAAATCCAGTTCCCTCTTCATGTCGGCGGCGAATTCGTCCACGAGCGCGGTCAGCCCGATCTCGCGCAACCACGCGAAATGACTGTCTAGCCGGACCGCCAGATCATGCATGACCTCCAGATCCGTCTGGACGAGCTCAGCAATGCCGGGCCGCTGCACCTTGACGGCGACCACTTGGCTATCCTTCAGGGTCCCGCGGTACACCTGCGAGAGAGAGGCCGCGGCGACCGGCTTCTTGCCAAATGAGGAGAAGACCTCTTTCAAGGGTCGACCTAGCTCAGTCTCGACCATTTGCCTGGCAGTCTCGTCCGGAAATGCCGGGACGTGGTCCTGCAGCTTCTCGAGCTCGGCGATGTATTCCGGAGGGATCAGGTCGGGGCGTGTGCTAAGGATCTGCCCCAGCTTGACGTACGTCGGCCCCAGCTCCTCCAGTGCCAGCCGGACCCGCTCGGGACGAGTGAGACGGGATGGCTCCTCTCGTGCACGCTTTCTGGCGCGGTCGACCAGTTGGCCAAACCCGTGCCTCACCAGAACGTGCACAACCTGTCGATGCCGTTTAACGTGGCGAGTGACCGTCTCTGGCGTGGCGAATGTTACCATCTTCGTGTCTCCTACCTTTCGCTGTCTCAAGCTTGCAGCCGGCGTCTTTGGGCTGACCGCCAGACCGCAGTCCAGACGAGCCCGGCCGCAAAACCGCCAATATGGGCCATGTAGGCCACCCCGTCACCCGTGGCGTCTGATATCGAGCCGACCTGGCTGAAGATCTGCATTACAATCCATCCACCGATCACGATTAACGCCGGCAGGGGAACAACGAAATAGCCCATCAGCACCTTGACTTTGGCCCGGGGAAACATGACAAGGTAAGCAGCCAGGATCCCGGCGATGGCCCCTGACGCTCCCAGAGAGACTTCCGTCGAGGTGACGTCAAGACCCATCTGGGCGAAATTGGCCGCCACCCCGCAAGTCAGGTAAAAGACCAAGAACCGCCAGTGCCCGAAGGCATCCTCGACGTTATCCCCGAAAATGAATAGATACAGCATATTGCCTAGAATATGCAGCCATCCGGCGTGCATGAACATCGAGCTGAAGATGGTGATCCACTCAGTGCCGGGGTGAGTAAGGAACCGGGACGCCATGAACGACCATCTCTCGATGAACGGATCACCGTAGGCGAGCTCGACGAAGAACACTACGAAGTTGACGCCGATCAGCGACCAGGTCACTATCGGGACGAGTCTCCGGTCAGTGTTGTCATCGCCAATCGGGATCACCATCAGGCTTTCACCAGCAGCAAAGGTGTGTTTCCCGAGTGCACCATCTTCTCGGCAATGCTGCCCAGGCTTGCGGCGTACCCGTCGCCTGGCGCCCGGTTCGACGCGGACCTTCCGGTGGCTGACATGACTACCAGATCAGCCTTGATTTCGTCGGCGTACCGGTCGATCTCCCGGGCCACCTCGGTGGGGTCCAGCAGGGCCTCGGCAAGAACATCCCGGGCCGTTATTCCTTTCGCTCTGAAGCGGGCCACCAGATTCTCGATGTAGTCTTTGGCCGACGTTCTGACCGCCTCGAGTTGCTCAAGCTGTCTTCCGGACGTGACCCCATAGTCGGGCGTGAGCGCTTGCAGCAGAGTTACGTTCGCTTGGAGCCCGGACCCCAACGCCTCAACATAGGGAATCACGGCTTCACTCTGCTTGGAGCCGTCCAGGGGGACCAGGATTCGGTCCAGCCTGCTCTTCTTGCGCATGTCAGAGCGCGTGCCCCTGGCCCTGACGAGATAGACCGGCTGCCGGGCTGCGGTCACTACTTTGTAGGCCACGCTGCCGATGGCCCAGCGCCCGACACCGGTCCGGCCGTGCGTCGACATGACGATCAGGCCCATTTTCTCTTCATCAGCATAGTCGATGATCGATTCGGCCGGCCGGCCGGAGAGCGTCTCTGATTTCACTCTGATCTCCCTAGTCAGCTGCTTCCTCAACCTTCGCTGGATGTCCCGCTGGGCATGCTCGCCCATTTTCTGGACGTAGAACTGGCGCATGTTGTGATACTGGTCTTCAAACCCAGGCCACTCGCTGATGTGCAGCAGAGTGAGCTGCGAACCGAGTCTTGCGGCGAGCTCCTCAGCGTAAGGTAGGGCTACTTCTGCCAACTGCGAGCCATCGAGCGGGACCAGTATTCGTTCGAACATCGTTATCGCCTACTTTGGTGATTCACCTGCTCTTCAAGGTTGGCGAAGGCCGGTCTCTACCCCTCCGCGGCTTTCACCAGCAGCACCGGGGTCTTGCCTTCGTGGAGGACTCTGTCGGCGACGTTGCCGAAGACCCACCGGCGGATGCCGGAGCTTCCGTGGGTCGACATCGCGACGACGTTCACCTTCGCCTCGTCGGCGAACTCAATTATCGTCTGCGCCGCATCACCGAACCTCACCTCCGACCTCACCGCGGTCACGCCCCGGTTCATCAGACGAGCCCCGACTTCGTCCAGGTACTCTTTGGCAAGCAACTCGGTGGCCCGCACCGCCTCTTCCCGGTACATGACCCAACCATACCCGGATGGTGACATGTCCATGAAGCCCAGGGGCAGGACCTGAAGGAGGATCAGCTCGGTGTTGAGCTTGGCAGCCAACTCAGCCATCTGAGGCAGCGCACTCTCGCCGGCTTTCGATCCGTCAAGCGGCACCAGGGCTTTCAGAAAAGCTCCTTTCTTGCTACGGGCAGGGCGGGGCCCGGTTCCTCGAATCAGGAATACCGGCTTGACCGACGCTCTGACCACCTTCTCGGCCACGCTGCCCAGCGCCCAGCGCTTGACGCCGGTCCGGCCGTGGGTCGTCATCACGATCAGCCCGGCGTCCTTGGCATCGGCGTAGTCCACGATTTTCTCAGCGGCGTTGCCTTTGAGGATCTCCGAAGTCGCTTGTGTCGTCCCCGCCTTCTTGTCGAGATACTTAGCGGCCTCGCGCTGGGTTGCGGCAACCATCCGGTCCATGTATGAGCGGTGCATGCGCGGGAACGGGTCTGGCTTTTCCGGCTCGCTCACATAGATGATGGTCACTTTGGAACCCAGCCGCCCGGCGATCTCTCCGGCGTATGGCAGGGCCGTCTCGGCAAGCTCTGAACCGTCCAGCGGGACTAGAACATGTTTGTACACTGCTTTCACTCCTTTTCCGACGATCGGTTTGACTTTTCACGGCCAGTATGTTGGAACGCGGGTATGGTTGAGACCAGACCAAAGTACGGTAGAAGGATGGCTGGGAAGAACAAAAGGAATGTATGTTCGACTAGCGATCCGTAGCGCGCGGATCGGAATCAGGCGCGATAACGCCCAGCTCACGGGCCCTCGCCACGGCCTGAATGCGGTTCTTGACGCCCATCTTGCCGAAGATATTGCTCGTGTGCCACTTGACGGTACGCGTCTCGATATGCA
>DATKKY010000188.1:0-9884 GCA_035542695.1 bacterium
AGAAGGCCAGGTTGACGTCGATGTCGATGATGCCGAAGCCCTCCAAAGGCTCGGCGGCAAAGGTAAAAGTGGCGCCCGGAGAAGGGATAGACTCGATGAAGACCGAATAGTCCGCTTCCTCGACGCTCTTGATGCTCACCCTGACCGAGCCCCTCAAGAGCGCGGCCAAGGACATCGAAGCGCGCTTGACGAACGTGTTGTGCAGATACTCTATGCGCCGTATCTGCTCTTTGGAGAGCCTGTTGGGGCTGCTGAAGTCATAGACCTGTACGCCCGTGACCTCCGCGTGATGCTCGCTGAGGCTCTCCCCCGCATCCTGTGTAGCCGTAGCATCTTCCTGGTCCACTGCTTGCTCCTTGCCAGCGGTCAACCGCCAGTCTTACTGAAGCACGAAGTTCGAGAAATAGACCCCGACCACTTCTCCACCTGTGAGCAGCTTGTTGACTCCGGTCCTTATCTCTTCCCTCAAAGCGTCCCGGGTCCCGAGATCGGCCAGCTCATCAATGGTCCGCCGGCCCAGGATCTCGATCAGCACGTCCCTGATCTGAGCCTCCCGGTTCTTGATCTCTTCGCTCACTTTAGGATCTATGGTCTCAAGGGCGACAGTTGTGCAGAGGTACCTGGTTCCATCGGTACCAGCTGGATTCACAACCAGATCGCTTATCTGATTTATCGTGCCCATGGCAGTGGGTTGGCCCGCTGGCGCCTTGCTCTCAGTTGCCGGCTGTGGCTGGGCGGCCGTGCCGACGCTGGCCACGGCCTGCTTGGCCCTGGAAGCAACCAATTTCGGAGCAATCGCCCTTACAACCAGGAAAGCTGCGCAGGCATCTACGACTATGATGGCCAGAATGACCAGGGCCCTTGCCGCAAGACCCAAGCCCGGCGCCAAGGTGCGGGGAATATGCACTTTGAAGCGCGATCGCTTGGGGGTCGGAGCGGCATCGGGCTGAGCCTGCACTTCCTTGTTCTCCGCCGTGGCTTCGGCAGGAGCGCTCCCGGCTGGAGCCTCCCCTGCACCCTTCGCTGACTCACCTTCGACACCGGCCTGTGCCCAGGCCTCGAGCGCTGCTTCCTCAGCAGCGGTCGTCGTTGGTGCCTCGTCAGCTTCGGGCGCGGTTGCCGTCGCGACGGCAGTTCCGCTGCCCTCAGCGTCAGGCGCTGGCTTAGCCTTTCGGAAGAAGCTCAGCTTCTTCTTAGGCTCTTCCGTCCTTGGTTCACCGGCCATTCTGGCCACCACCTTTCAGCTCACTACCTTCCGATGTTGACGAGATCAGTGAGCATCTGGTCGCTCGCGGTCATCACCCTGGCATTGGCCTGGAAGCCGCGCTGAGCGACGATCATGTTCACGAACTCCTCAGACAGGTCCACGTTTGACGACTCCAGCGAGCCGCTGGAAATGGTCCCCTGGACGACCTTGCCGCACTCGCCCTTAACGGCGATGCCGGAGTTACTGGACGTCTGGTAGAGACCGTCTCCCACCTTCTGGAGGCCCGCAGGATTGGTGAATTTTGCCAGCATGATTTGGGCGATCGGCCTGGTTATGCCATTGGAGAACGAACCCGTGATGATGCCGCTGGCATCTATCGCGATGTCCGTAAGGGCGCCCATGCCATAGCCGTTCTGGGTCTTGGCCGCGGTGCTGAAGGCAGACGCGAACTGAGTCACGCCATCGTACCCGCCTACCTGACCCGGATTGAAGTCGATCTGGACGTCCTGAGCGCCGGTCGCGGGATCGAACGCCAGGCCGGTGCCGCCGCCATCGTAGGAGAACGAGGCCAGCGCACCGGTGCTATCAAATGTGATGGTGCCGCTGGACCCGCCCTTTATCTGCTCAGAACCTCCCAGCGAGGCATTCCAGTACCACTCGTTCACCGTCGGCGACTTGGTGAAGCGGACACTGAGATTGTGCGCGCTTCCCAGACTGTCGTACACCACCATCGACGTATAGTGCTCTGTTGGCGCGGTGTCGATAAGGGCGTCGCCAGCCGCCAAGCCGTCCCTAGCGGTCACTGTCACGCCACCACCACCGAGATTGGTGATTCCGTCCACGATGCCAGTGGTCGCGTTGGTCGAGAGAGCGAGACTGACTGGGGCCAGCGCAGCCTTGCCCGTCGGGGTGAAGACGTCCGTCGCAACCAGCGTGCTAGCTGTTCCACTGTTAACCGTGAATGCGCTGCCGGCCGCCGCTCCGAAGATCTGCCTCGATATGTTGCCGTCGGCACCGAGCGAGCTCGCTACGTTGTAAGTGGTTCCATCCCCGGCGTAATCCCTGGTCAACACCACTTCCCCTCCGGAGATTTTGGCAGTGACGCCGGTGACCGTCGAGTTGATTGCGTTCACCAGGTCATTGACCGTCGAACTGGATGTCAGTCCAGTCAGGGTGACTGCGGGCTTGCCGTCAACGCTGAGCGAGAAATCATCGAGTATGGTCACGCCGAGCGATGCCAGCGTCTCGCCGCCGGTCAGCGCGCCCGCAGAAGTCAGGTTGGCTCCAGCCAGTGTGCTTGCGGTCGCGTTGGCTCCCGTTAAGGTTATGGCGTGCTCCCCACCGCAACCGTTAGCCGCGTCACCGGCGATCGAGGTGATCCCCGTGGTCCCGGCTGTGGCGAGAGTGGCAGCGCTATCGGTAGCCGAGGCGTCGAGATTGCACCCGAAGCCGACCTCGCTGGTTGCCCTGGCCTCGACCTTGCGCCCGAATGGCAGGGTTATGTCGCTCAGGGTTGTCCCCTGGCTTATCACCCCATTGCCGTCGGCCAGGCGGCCCTGTACGATCAGGCCGTTAGCCGGGTTCACCAGGTTGCCGTTGCCATCGAGGCCGAACGCCCCGACTCGGGAGTAGTACTCCTTGGTGCCGTCGCTCAGAATGAAGAAGCCCTGGCCGCTGATCCCGAGGTCAGTGTTGACCCCGGTGGTCTGGAGGACTCCCTGGGACATCAGGTTGTCTATCGAGCCGACTCCCATGCCCAAACCCAGCTGGAGCGGGCTTATGCCGCCAAGCCCGTTCTGGGGCTGAGTTGCACCCCTAAGGGTCTGCACCAGGGCCTCCCTGAAAGTTGCCCGACTGCCCTTGAAGCCGATCGAGTTCATGTTGGATATGTTATTGCCGGCCACATTCAGGGCCACCAGATGACCCTTGAGCCCGGCTACGCTTGTGTAAAGAGACCCCAACATCTGTTTCCTCCTTAGCTGCGGCTGCATCTGGCGTTCAGCAGCCGAGGGCCTCCTCGTAAGAGGTCCAGCCCTTGTTCCAGGTTTCAGGCAATCACGGCGCTGTCAATCGAGGTGAAGACATTATGGTCCGGCTCCCGACTGGACATCGCAGTGATCACGGTGCGATTCTTGACGCTCACGACCAGCGCCAGCTCGTCCATCAGCACCAAGGACTCATTTGCTCCTTTGCTCTTGGCAGCGCTGATAGCGGCATCCAGCTTGTCAATGCTGGTTCTGTCAAAGCTGATGCCTCGGGCCGACATGCGCTCGACCGCGTGCTTCGAAAACTTGATCCCGGCTGTCCCCCCAAGGTCGCCAAGCACTTTGGCGAAATCGCCTCGCTGGCTGGCCGCATCAGTGCGGCCCACCGCGCTCCGTCCGGCGACTCCTGAGGAGCCAACCACAGACGCTACTCTGCTCACTCTCTCACCTCCTCATTCGCGTTCTAGCTTGTTATCTCGAGGACGTCGGAGATTGATACTTCCTCGCCGTCGATCACGAGGTAAGCCTGCCCGTCCTTGTACCTCACGCTGGTGACCTCGCCCGTCGTAAGCGGGGTCGCAGTCACTTCGTTTCCGGAGGCGTCGTAAGCCTTGATCGCGACCTGATAGGTGCCTGCCGCAACGGATTCGCCATTCGCGTCCTTCCCGTCCCAAGCAAGCTCGTTCCTTCCGGCCGCCAGCCCGTCTGCCTCTATGGTCCTCACTGTCGCTCCGGACTGGTCCTTGATTGTCACTTCCACCCGCTGGGCCGCTGCGCTCAGATCGAAGCGCACCGCCGCGGAGTTTGACGAATCCAGAGTGATTTCCTTGCCGCTCGCCACCACCGTCTTGCCGACCAAAGCCGCTGCGGCGGTGTTGCTCAGAATCTGCGTCAGCATCAGATTGAGATTGAGATTGCTCTTCAGGTTGGTGTTCATGTTCTGCAGCTGCTCCAGCGAACTGAACTGCGCCAACTGAGCAAGCATCTCCTCGTTCTGAAGCGGCGAAAGGGGATCCTGGTGCTGAAGCTGCACGGTAAGCAACTTCAGAAACTGATCCGTGCCCAGATTGGCCGCTGTGGTCGCGACGGTGGATGCACTCTGCTGAGTCGTCTGGTTCGTGCCCACTGAGTTCACGTCCATGGTTTCACCTCCCTTCGCTACGCCCATTTCTCGAAACCGACATCCTCGGTTTCGATCAGGGTTGGATTTGTGAGGTCTGGCTCGCCCGAGCTGCGGGAACGGCCACTCTCTTGCCGCTCCTGGTGGCCTTCGGAACCCGAATCGCGCTCGCCGAGTAGAGATACCTGGATGGTCTCGGCCACGAGCCCATTGGTCTGGAGCCTCTCGCTCAGCTCCGGCATGTGCTGCGCGAGGGCGTCCCGGATCGCCGTGCTGGTGACGCTGATGCGCGCCGAGACGGCGTTATCATGGACCGAGATTCGTATCCTAATGGTGTTGCCATCATTGGTGGCCAACTCCAGCCGCGCCAGGTTCTCGCCTCTCAGCCGAGCAACCTGGGCCCGGTCGGCTATCGCATCGAAGACCGCCTGGGTAGGCGCGCTAGTGCCCGCGGTGTCTTGACCCGCCCGAACAACGCCGGCGCGCACTTGATTTGCTGCTGATGCGTCAGGCCGCGCCAGCCCGATCGAGCTAAGATCGAACTTGCTGGCAACCTCTGCCGCCCGGTGCGGAGCCTCGCTTTGAGCCCGCGAATACTTCTGGGAATTGGAATCGGTGCTGACGTCCGCGCCGCCCATGCCCTGGCCAGCAGCCGGGGGAAGGGTTCTTGCATTCACTGGGTCCCCCGCCGGCGACGCTCCATTGGCTTGGCCCGCATCACCTGCCCGCGTGCTCGCGGCCTTCACGGGACCGCTCACATCGGGAGTCGCATTGGGACCCGCATCGAGGCTCGCGGTCGGCGCCAACTTGAAGGTCAGTTTCGCCGGCTCATTGCCTGTGGGGAGCACGTCTCGAACCGCCTGGGGCTTGCCCAACTCGGTGCCGGCGTGCGCCACGGCGGTTGAGCTCCCGCTTACCTTTATGGAGCTCGGAACCGAGAAGTCGCTCGATGGCAGCGACCCCGTCGCTAGCCTGGGTTTGACATCGCCCTCCGCCAGGGCGACGGCCACCTTCGGGGTGGTCTGACCAGTTATTACAAGGTCAGTGATTGGCTGGCTGGCCGGTCGCGGATTATCCGGAGCTACTGCCACATCCGGGAGAGGAGATGCCGATTTCTGGGGCCGTGCCTCAGTGAGCAACTTCACAATCGCGAGGTCCATCGATGCCTTCTCGTTCCCGCTCGCGGGTGCAGGCGCGGCCGTTGCCTTGGCCGCCGTTGCCTTGGGGGATCCAGCTCCGGCGATCGCCGCCCCATCGTCAGCTACGACCTGGGTAATCGCGAACCAGCGGAGTCGCGCCAGGGCGTCCACAGCGACATCGGTCGCCCATGATGCCGCCTTAGCCTGGCTGGGCACCGAACTCAAGTCCGACTTGCCTTCCTGCCGGGTGCCCACCACGCCCATATCACTCATGGCATCGAGCGGCGCCGCTCCCGTAGCGTCCTTGGGTGCCACGGGCGCGGATGTCATCGATTCGACCAGGGCGGCAGGCGCCAAGGCCATCAACAGCACCTCGAGCATGTCGCCGAAGCCCGCGGCCTGGGGGTTCAAGCCGGCACTTGACTTGCCGGCTTTGTCCCCGCTCGCCTGAGGCACCGCGGCCGATAAGGCTGAAATGAGGGTTGCGTTCACGCTAGCACCATTCCTATTGCGCCAACTGCAGGCTGAACTTGGCAGCCTTCTCTGGCCCGAGCACCGCCAGGACCTTCGCGGCGCTCCTGGGCGTCATCTTCGAGAGAATCTCCACAGCATCACCCTCTGGCATATTGCTCACGATGGCAGCCACACTCGCGGCATCCATCTGCTCGTACACTTTGGCAATCTGCTTCATTCGCTTGCCTCGCTCCTGGGCAACAGCGACCGCTATCGAATCGAGCGCAGCTTTCCTGGGAGCGACGGAATCCGCAGCAGCGCGCTGCGGCACCGGGAGCTTGCCCGTAAGGGCACTGTCAACCAGAGCCGGTGTTATCGCCGGAGCGGCCGGGCCCTGAGCAGCCTCCGCAGGCACACCAGCAGCGCTCTGGGTGCCACTCTGAGCGGCCCCGGTCGCCACTCCGCTCGCCAATCTTGCCGCCTGAACATCCTCGGGTGGCACTTGAATCACCGCAGCCCGAGGCGGCACCAGCCCCATGGCATAGAGGAAGACCATCACGAAGACCACGAAGGGAACGAATACCAGCAGGATCCCTTCGAACGTCAGCTTAGTAAAGATCGGTGGCAGTTTCCTGCCGGCTGCCGGCGCCTGTGCCTCCTGGGCCTTGGCATCGTCTGGAGTCCGGTCCGCCATGTCTGTTACTCCTTGCTCCACAGAAGCCTGGTGTGCGACTTCCGGCCATGAAACTTGGAGGCGGTGTCATCAAGTATTGCCTGCTCCTCGCGTTTCGCCTCCACCATGTGACGCTGCTTCATCTTGGCTCTCAGTTTCTCGAGCGCTTTCTTCTCGCTCGACGACTTGACCAGGAGCTCTCGCTTCTCGCCCACGTTCTCTCTCGACCGCTCCACACGCGAAGTGTGATCAGCGATCTCATCGGTCAGTTTCTCCATGTACGCGTAGTAAAGCAGCATCCCGGGAACGTCCAGGCTGCCAGGATGTCCCCAAGCATCTCGCTGACTCTCGCAAGTCGCCTTGTGCTCGTGCAGCCTTACCAGGTGAGACTCCTTGGCCTCAAGGTCCCTCTTGGCAACCGCCAGGTCCATCTTCCGCTCGTCCTCCATCTTCCTCTTCAGGCTAACCACTGGTTCCAGCCGGAACTTGAACTTGCGCATGTCCCACCCTATGCGGCTAACTTGACGAGCCTTTCCACGGTCTCGTCGTAGCCGGAAGACTCATTGATGCTCTGTCTCAGGAAACCGTTGATGGCCCCAATCTTCTCAATTGCCAGGTCAATCTTCGGATTGCTGTTCTTGACGTAAGCCCCGATGTTTATCAGGTCCTCCGCTTCGCGGTAGACCGCCAGTATTTCCTTCACCTGGTTAGCCGCCTTGGTGTGCTCCTCGGGCACCACATCGATCATCAGTCGGCTGACGCTTTCCAAGACATCAATTGCGGGATAGTGGTTCTGGTGCGCCATCTTCCGCGAGAGCACGATGTGCCCGTCCAGGATCGACCGAACCGCATCGGCGACTGGCTCGGTCATGTCATCGCCTTCTACCAGCACCGTATAGAGCCCCGTTATGCTGCCCAGCGCCGACGTGCCGGAGCGTTCAAGCAACCTCGGCAGCATCGCGAACACCGACGGGGTGTAACCCTTGGAGGTCGGCGGCTCGCCGATCGCCAGCCCGATCTCCCGCTGAGCCATCGCGACCCGGGTGATAGAGTCCATCATCAGCATCACGTTGAGCCCGAGGTCGCGGAAGTACTCGGCGATCGCGGTCGCGGTCATCGCGCCCTTGACCCTTATCAGGGAAGCCTGGTCTGAGGTGACCGCCACTACCACCGACTTCTTCAACCCCTCTTCCTTGAGGTCCTTATCCAGGAAGTCCCGCACTTCTCGGCCTCGTTCACCGACCAGGCCGATCACGTTGACATCGGCTTCGGAACTTCGCGCTATCATTCCCAGGAGCACGCTCTTGCCGACGCCGCTGCCGGAGAAGATGCCGATCCTCTGGCCCTTCCCGCAGGTCAGCATCGAGTCAATTGCCCTTACTCCCGTGGCCAGCGGCTTGGTGATGCGCCTTCTGGTCAGGGGATCGGGGGCGGCGTGCGCCACGCTCCTCAAAGCCCTCGTCGGAATCGCGCCCTTGCCGTCTATCGGCTGACCCAGGCCGTTGAGCACCCTTCCCAGGAGCTCGTGGCCCACCGCGACTACAAAGGGCTCGCGGCTCGCGATCACTCGGCTCCCGGGGGCTATGCCGGTCACGTCCCCTAGCGGCATCAAGAGCACCTTGTCGTTCCTGAACCCGACCACTTCGCAAGTGATGGCCCCCTGGCCCGGGCCGTTCTCAATCCGGCAGTTTTCACCGATAGAGACCGCCGGGCCGGCTGACTCAATGACCAGACCTATCACCTGGCAGACTCTGCCGCTTAGCGTTATAGGATCGACTGAATCGACCACTGCCTGGTACTTCTCGGCATCCATCACCGCACAGCCTCCACGAGTGCACGCTCAATCACTTCCAGTTGCCTGTCTATCTCGGCTTCGATGTTGCCCGATGTGCCTTCTATCAGACAGCCTCCGCGTCTTATCCTTTCGTCTTCCTTGATCTCCACGGCCGAGCCTCCACGGGTCGCCTGGAGCCACTCGGACTTGTGCTGCTTCAAGGCCTCGATGTCGGCCGGGTTCGCTCGCACCGTCACCCTCTGGCTCTCAGCTAGTCTCGCGAGAGCTGCCTTGACGACACGCACTATGGTCTCCTGGTCGATCTCGGCGACCTTTTCCACGATCCGCTCGGCGATCCGGCAAGCAAGCCGGACAACGCTTTCTTCCGAGTCGGCGACCACCTGCGTCCGCTGCGACACAACATCGTCGATCATTGAGGCGAGAGCCTCGGCCTTGGCAGCGACCGCCCGTTCCATAGCCTGGGTCGCGGCCGAGTGGCCTGCCTGGTAACCCGCTTCATAAGCTTTCTGCATGACCCCCGCAGCCTCATCTTCCGGTTCGCCGACTGATCCGTCCGCGCCGGCGGCCCCAGGCTGGAACAGCCGCGTATCCACCGTCACGGGATACTTCCGCCCATCCAGCCTGACCCGAGGGATCCGCCTATACGATGGCGTCACCAGCGTCTCCTCCCCGGCCCGGCAGGACCAGCTCACCAGCCTCTTCCAGGGCCCTGATCGCTTCCATGATCCTCTGCTGAGCCAGTTCAACCTCGCTCAGCCGCTTGGGCCCCATGTAGTCGATCTCATCCTTGATCATCTGGGCTGCCCGCTCGGACATGTTCTTGAAGATCTTCTGCTTTATCTGCTCGTCAGCCGCCTTCAGAGCGACCGCCAGTTCCTTGGTTTCTACGTTTCTCAGCACCTTCTGGAGCGACCGATCATCCAAGAGCAGGATATCGTCGAAGACAAACATCAGCTGCTTGATCTGCTGGGCCACCTCGGGGCTCTTCTCCTCGAGAATCATGAGGACTTCCCGCTCAGTCGCCCGACCGACGGCATTCAGGATCTCGGCCAGAGTCTTGACACCGCCCGCAACCGCCACGCTGCGACGGCCCAGGCCCTGCAGTTCACCCGAGAGGATCTTGCCAACCTCTTCCGAGATGTCCGGGGAAATAGTGTCCATGGTTGCAATCCTGACCACAACCTCAGCCCGCAGCTCCTCCGGCAGCGCGGCGAGCAGCCGGGCCGCAACTTTCTGCTCCGACTGCGCGATCACCAGCGCTATGGTCTGCGGGTGCTCGCCCTTGAGGAACTCGGTCACCATGCCAACGTCCGTGTCAACCTGCTCAAGCCGTCTCAAGGCGCCAGCATTCTGCAGGCGCTTGACCTTGCTCACGATCTCAGTGGCCTTGTTCTTGCCAAGGGCCGACTCCAGGAGCTCGTTGGCCATATCAACACCACCGCTCTTGACCTGGGCGGATGATTCCAGCACCTTGGCATATTCTCCGAGGATGCGGTGCTGCACTTCGGCGGG
>DATKKY010000189.1:0-9051 GCA_035542695.1 bacterium
CATGAAGAACATGCGGCTGGATGCCATCCCGGACCTTTCCGATGTGCAGGTCATAATTGTCACGGAGTACCCCGGCCAGTCGCCCCAGGTAGTTGATGATCAGGTCACCTACCCCCTCTCCAGCGCCATGCTGTCGGTGCCGGGCGCGACCTATGTCCGCGGCTTCAGCATGTTCGAGATGTCATTTGTGTACGTGATCTTCAAGGACGGTACCGATATCTACTGGGCCCGGAGCCGCGTGCTGGAGTACCTGAACTTCGTGCACAACCAGCTGCCACCCGGGGTCGAGCCCAAGCTAGGACCGGACGCAACCGGCGTGGGCTGGGTGTATCAATATGCGCTCCGTCCGGGCTACTACTGTCCCCGGCACCCGCGCGGCTTGTGGGTGCGCGATGCTGCCAGCGGCCGGCCCGGCTCGAAGCCAGCGTGGTACGCTGCACCGGAGGATGCCCCTCGCAAGGATCGTAAGGCCTTGCGCAAGGTCCGAGCCTTCGATGAGCCCGGCAATTGCCCTCTGGATGGCACGCCGTTGGTGGCCGCCAATCTTGACCTGGCAGAGCTCAGGAGCCTCCAGGACTGGTATTTGCGCTTCCCGCTGACAGGAGTCGAAGGCGTGTCCGAGGTCGCCTCTCTCGGCGGCTTCGTGAGGCAGTACCAGGTCCTGCTCGATCCCGACCGCCTGCGGGCCTACAACCTCCCGCTCAAAGATGTCATGATGGCGATCGAGCGGAGCAACAACGATGTCGGCGGGGCTGTAGTCGAGATGTCCGAGAACGAATACATGGTCCGGAGCCGCGGCTATCTCAATGGGCTCAAGGACCTGGCTCAGGTGCCGGTCGGCGTCGGACCTGGCGGCACACCGATTCTCCTGGGCAGCGTGGCTTCGCTCGCCGTGGGTGGCGAGAGCCGGCGCGGAGTCAGCGACCTCGATGGCGAGGGCGAAGCCGTGGGCGGGATCATCGTCGCCCGCTTCGGCTCCAATGCCTACCGCGTGATAAGCGACGTCAAGGCCAAACTGGCCGAGTTGGAAGATGGCCTGCCGGCTGGGGTCGCGATCAAGCCGACCTACGACCGCTCAGCGCTGATCCAGCGGGCGGTCGGCACCTTGCGCACGGCGGTCACCGAGGAGCTCGTCGTTGTCGCCCTGATCTGCATCGTCTTCTTGGCCCACGCGGGTTCGGCGGTAGTGGCGATCATCGTGCTCCCCATCGGCCTCTTGGTCTCCATCCTGGTGATGCAGCTCTTGGGCATCAATGCCAACATCATGAGCCTCGGCGGACTTGCCCTCGCGGTCGGGGTGATGGTGGATTCGGCCGTAGTGATGATCGAAAATGCCCACAAGCATCTTGGCTGGGAGAAGGAACGCGCGCTGGCCGGAGGTGTGGCGCGCCCGCGGACTGAGGTGGTGCTGGAGGCTGCGCGGGAAGTGGGCCCGAGTCTCTTTTTCTCCATGCTAGTGATCACGGTGTCCTTCCTCCCCATCTTTGTCCTCGGGGAACAATCCGGAAGACTCTTCAAGCCACTCGCTTACACCAAGACTTTCGCGATTGGGGCGGGAGCGGTCCTGGGCATCACCATCGTGCCGGTGCTCATGGTTTACTTGATAAGAGGCAGGCTGCCGGTCGAGGAGCGGAACCCCATCAACCGCGTATCGCAGTCGGCCTATGACTTCTTCTTCCGCAAAGTGATGCGTCACCCCAAGACCACGATCCTGATGGTCCTCCTGCTCGGAGCGTCCACTCTCTTCCCACTCGCAAGGATCGGCACGGAGTTCATGCCGCCCCTGGACGAAGGCGATCTGCTTTACATGCCGACCACCGATCCGAGCATAAGCGTCACCAAGAGCAAGGAGCTGCTGCAGCAGACCGACAAGTTGATCAAGACCTTCCCCGAAGTGATGAGCGTGCACGGCAAGATCGGCCGAGCCGAGACCGCCACCGATCCCGCTCCGCTTTCCATGATCGAGACGGTGGTCGAGCTCCAGCCCGATCGAGCCAAGTGGCGCCATCGCAAGGTCCGCCGCCTATTCGGACTGCTGCCCGGAGAGCGGACCATAACCACCGAGGAATTGATCTTCGGATGGACGGAGCCGAACGGCAAACATCAGAGCGGCCTCAATGATGTAGTAAGCTTCCCCGGGCTGGCCAACGCCTGGCCCTTCCCCATCGAGAACCGGATCAACATGCTCTCGACCGGCATCAAGACACCCGTCGGCATCAAGCTCTTGGGGCCTGATCTCGACGTGCTCTCGGACCTGGCCGAGCGGAGTGCTGCTGCCGTGCGGACGGTTCCCGGGACCATCAGCTCCTACCCCGAGCGTACCACCGGGGGCTATTATCTCGATATCACGCCGAGGCGGGAGGCCGCCGCCCGCTATGGCCTTACCGTGGGGGACGTGCAGGACGTGGTAATGACAGCTATCGGCGGCATGAACGTGACCACCACGGTCGAAGGCCTGGAGCGGTATAACGTCAACGTCCGCTATGCGCGAGAGCTTCGGGACAACATCCCAGCACTCAAGCAGACCCTGGTAGCCACGCCGGTCGGTGCCCAGATTCCGATTGGCGAGCTCGCCGACATCGGGATCACCGGCGGGCCGCCCATGATCCGGAGCGAGGATGCCCAGCGCACCGCTTGGGTTTACGTGGACATCGCCGGCCGGGACCTGGGTGGATACGTCAACGATGCCAAACGGGCGGTCGACAGACAGGTGCCTGTGCCCGAGGGTTATCACCGCGTGTGGTCAGGCCGTTTCGAATATCTGAAGTCGGCCAACGCCCGGCTGAGGCTGGTGATCCCGATAACCCTGGCGCTGATCGTGCTGCTGCTGTACATAAGCAATCGGAGCTGGTTCCGGGTGGGCGTGGTGCTCCTGGCCGTGCCCTTCAGCCTGATCGGCGCCTTCTGGTTCCTGCATCTCCTGGGTTACAACATGAGCCTGGCAGTGTGGGTTGGGATAATCGCGCTCTTGGGGGTTGATGCCGAAACCGGGCAGGTGATGCTGCTCTATCTCGACAACACCTTCGACCGCTATCGCAAGGAAGGCCGGCTAAGGAACCGCGAAGACCTTTTCACCGCAATCCACGAAGGAGCGGTCAAGAGACTGAGGCCCAAGTCCATGACCGTGGCAACCGACATGATAGGTCTGCTCCCGCTGCTCTGGGCAACGGGCACCGGCTCGGACGTGACCCGACGGCTCGTGGCGCCCCTGGTCGGCGGGATCGCCATCAGCTTCGTGATGGAGCTCTTGGTTTACCCAGTCATTTTCTACCTGGTCAAACACTGGCAGCTCCGACGCGAATGGCGAGCGTCGAGCGCCTCCGGCGAAGAGTAGAGGCAACGTGATGGCAGTAGCAAAGACCGGGGCAGGTTCAATGGGGACGGCACGGCTGCGGCCGGCGTTGGCTCTGGTGCTGATCGGGATTCTGGCCATCTCGTCCTGTGCCATCCATCCTCGCGGCGAGCGGGCCGAGCGCGAGCTGGCCCGGAAGGCTTACGCGCGAGAGGAACTCAAGCCGCTCAGTGCCGACGCCTCGCTGGAGGAAGTCCTGAACTACGCCTACCGGGCCAATGCCGATCTCGAACGGCTCTACTGGGAATGGATCGCGGCTCTGGAGGCGATCCCTCAGGACGCGAGCCCGGGGACCAATCTGGCGCTGTCGGTTGAGTCAATGTTCGAGGAAGGGGCAACTTCGCTCCAGCGGACCACCCTCGGAGTGGGCAACGACCCCATGACCAATCTGCCGTGGCCCGGGAAACTCGCCACTGCCGGCGCAAAATCGCTTGAGTCAGCGCGCGCGGCAGGCTTCCGCTTCCAGGCCGGCAAGCTGGAATTGCGGGCGAAGGTCTTGAGCGCCTACTACGCTTATGCCCTGCTCGCGGAGAGCGTGAGGCTTAAGCAGCGCGAAGTCTCGCTTCTTACAACGGCTGCCAGCTCGGCCGAGGGCAGCTTCACGGTGAGCAAGGCTTCGGCGATGGAACTCCTTGAAGCGCGCAACGCCCGTGACCTCGCCATCAATGATCTTGAGAATCTCAGAGCCCAAGTACCGAGCCGCCTGGCCGATCTCAATGCCTTGCTCAGCCGTGAAGCTGCCGCTCCGCTTGAGCTGCCGGGTGAGTTGCCTCCGGCCCGGAACCTTCCCTACACCGATGCGGAGATTCTGGGTTTCGTGGCCGAACGCAACCCCGAACTTGAGGCCCTGGCGCACGATGCCCGCGCCAACGAGCAAGCCGTGAAGCTGGCCCGCCAGCAATACATCCCCGACCTGGGCCTGACGCTCTCCGGTGACCTCGAGGGCATGACCAAATCCATCATGGCCATGATCACAGCCCCAGTGGTGCGGCGCGAGGCAATCGAGGCTTCGATAAGCCAGGCCAGGGCAGAACTGGAAGCCAGCCGCGCGATGCGACGGCAAGCCGCGAATGACCTTGCCGCTCAAACGGTGCTCGCTCTCTACGACCTGAGAAGTGCCGAGCGCCAGGTCGCCCTGCTCCAGACCACCCTGATTCCACGGCTTGCTCAGAGGGTCGAGGTCGCGCGAGGGGCGTATGCCGCGGGCCAGGCCTCGCTCGGCGAGGTGGTTGAGGCCGAGATCATGCTGCTCAAGATGAATCTGATGGCTGCCGAAATGCGGATGGAACGCGAAACAATGCTGGCGGAAATAGAGCGCCTCGCGGCCATATCCGGCTGATCACGAGATGTCTGCTTGATGCTCACGCTTGTCGGGCTTAGAATACTCGATAGTTGCTTGAAGGAGGTCTCATGAGGACATTTGCGATCACGGCACTCTCATTCGGAGCGCTCGTGCTGGCCATAACCGGGTGCGCCAAGGCCCCGGTCACGGGCCCTGAGCGGCTCCAAGTCGGGGACATTGCGCCATCGTTCATCCTTACCACCGTCGACGGCAGCGACGAGATCGTTTCCGGCAAGGTGATTCAGGACAACCTGGGTATGGTCGTAATATTCTGGAGCATGACCTGCCCGACATGCCGGGAGGCCCTCGCTGCCTGCGAGGGGGTATATGAGCAATACGGCAAGATGTCTATGGCCTTCGTGGGCATCAATTTCGATCAGGAGAACCTGCAGGGAGTCAGGGCCTTCGTCAAAGGTGAGAACATCAAGTTTCCAAACGTCTGGGACCCGGGAGCGCGAATAACTCGTGCCTACCGTGCGTTCGACTACACATTCAGCGTGTTCGTAGCGGACAAAACCGGCAAGCTGGTGTTGGTTCAGTACGATCATCCCCCCGACCTGGCGGCCCGGCTGTCCAAGGCCTTGGACGGTCTGCTGGCCAAGCAGTGACAGCAAGCTGCGGACTCAGGGAATAGGAGCTTCGACATGAGCGGTACCGGAAGGTGGCTCGCTGCCCCGGCACTGGCCCTGGTTGCCGTCCTAGCCTGGGCAGCTGGGACCTCGGCCCTTGACCACAAGCTCGACATAACCGGCGATGTCAGGATCCGCCTCAGACATGTGGATTCGCCTTCGCCGGACACGGTGGGCCTGACCGGCACCTATGGCGAGATGGTGAAGCGGGGATTCTCACTCAAGCACCGCCTGGTGCTTGAGGTGGCGTATCCGCTGACTGAACAGGTAAGAGCCGGTGGCATGTTGAGAGTCTCCAATGAGGGGAGCGAAGTGCTTCAGGACGGACCCGAGTATCTTTCCTCCGAGTTTGGCAGCGCCTTCATCGCCTACGAGAGCCCGATCCTGAGAACAAGGCTCGGTTACTACACCACGGCCTACACCCCGCTTACCCTGATGAGGTGGGACACCAAGGACGACCCGGAGGGCGGGAGTGGCTGTGGCTGCTCCGGGGGAGGCGGCGGCGCGGGAGCGATCTTGAGTGAAACCCTCGAAGAGCTCGGACCCAACTTGACCTTCGAGGGCGCCAGATTCAGTCTCACCCCGAAGGGAGATCTTGGACTCGACGGTTTCCTGGCAAGACCTCGAGAAGCGGGGGCGAGCTACCAGCTCATCACCTACGGCGGCCGGGCGGGCTATACCGCCTACCTTAAGAGCAAGGCCGCGTTCCTGGACCTAGGGCTTGCTGCCATACGGTCGGAAGAAGACGAGCATTCCGTAACGAGCACGGCTGGGCTCGGGCGACCCTTCAAGAAGACGGTTTACGGCGTCAGTTGGAAGGCGCCTCTGGCGCGGATGGCCTCACTGGACGGGGAGTGGACGTTGACCAGCTCATCCGGGGATGCCACGAAGCGGGGCCGGGGCGGCATCGTTGCCCTAAATCTCACTCCGATGGCGGCGGTCAAATTCGAGGCGGCTTACCTCTACCTCTCGCCGAATTGGGACTCCTATTTCCACGCGCTATCTTACAATCCTGACCGGCAGGGCATGCGCCTGAGATTGGAAGTAGAGCGGGGACCAGTGCTCGTGGCCGCTTTCGCTCGCTACCTCAAGACCATCAAGGAAGCAGCGCAGCCGGACACGGCCTTCCCGACGCTAAGCTTGAGGAGCCGCGTCAATCTAAATCCAGCCCTCAATTGCGCCCTCGGTGCGATCTACTCGGGCAGCGGTAGGGCGGGCGATGGAATCAGTTTCGGTGCTTCAACCAAGAAGGTCACAGCCTTCGGCACGCTGACCTTCGCACTGGCGAAAGATTCGGCCCTAACGCTCGAGGAAAGGTACATCTGGAATCGCGTGGACCACCCCACGGAGCTCGAACGCGATTCCGAATTCTCGATGCTGTCTCTCTATGTGAAAGCTGCAATCTGGTAGGCACAAGCCCATGAACTTGAAGCGACCTGGCCCGGAAGGTCCCGGGCTCGCTGGCTTGGCTGCCGTCGTTATCTTGACCTGGGTGGCCTGTGCGCCCCCGCCCGAGAAGCCTGCGCCGAATGCCCCGGCAGTAGAAGTGGAAAAGCAGGTCTGGAACTTCGGCACCATTGAGCGAGGCGAGAAGGCCAAGACTCGGCTCAAGGTCACCAACAGGGGTCAGGATTCGCTGCGACTAGTGGTCAACACTTCCTGTGAGTGCTTGTCGGCAACCGTGGACCCTTCAGTAGTGCCTCCGAAGGGGGCGAGCTGGCTTTCGCTGGAGTTTCTAGGATACGAGATCAAGGACCTGACTTCCAAGACACTCTATTTATCAACCAACGATCCGCTCCAGCCACAGGTAACCGTCACCGTCACTGGCAGGGTGACCAGGGGCAAGGGCCCTCACCTTGTGGCGACGCCCAACCCGCTGCCGGTTGAAATGGCAGCCGATTCCTCTTCGGCGTCCGGCAGTCTCACCATCAGCAACCAGGGCGGCGCCCGCCTGGTGATCAAGGCGAATCGCTGCTTCGGCTGCAAAAGGGACTGGAACGAGCTAGTGCTTGAACCTGGGGAACAAGCGGTACTCCACATCCAGACCCTGCCTGGCTGGCAGAACGGCCGATGGGTCGAAATCGAATCCAACGATCCGGTCTGGCCCGTCAAGAAGATATCGCTGGTCGAGATGTAGTTCGAGATCAGTGGCTCAGGTCGTCTGCCTCCCTACCACGCCTCTCGCGGCCGAGCGGTCTTAGCCGCTCCAACAGGCGGTCACCCCAACGTTCCCGCCGTTCCACCCGCGCCCGGTCGATCATGTGCCGCATGTCTTGCCTGAAGTGGCTCTCGAACACCAGGAATTCGCATTTCTGGCGAGCAGTCAAGCCTGAGGCCGCATCTTCACGGAGCTTGCGTAGCTCCTCGACATCGCTCCGGCGCATTTCCTCGAGTTTGGACAGCGCCTGAGCGAATTCAGCCTCCCCAGTGTTCTTGTCCGCCAGCAGGCGATCGATGTCGCCCAGAGCCTTGCGCTCCCCATCGAGGGCTTCCTTTCGCTTCTCATCGATCCGCTCCAGCTTGGCGACAAAACCCGGGACTTGGTCGTCCGTCAGCCCAAGGGCCCCGGTCAGCTTCCAGACCCGGTACACCTCGACCAGCTCGCGGGGATCGCCAGTTGCCTTCCACTCGGTCAAGGCTCGCGCCATCTTGTCGCGCTCGCGCGGGGTATCACCCGGGTGGGCAGCCAGGGCGATCCCGACCGCTAGCGCCAGGAGCACCGTGCAAGCCAGCGCAACGACCAACATCTTCCGCTTCATGATTGCAACCTCCCTTTCAGCCCTTGAGTTTCATCAGTTCACTTAGCCGGGACACCAAACTCTGCTTGGCACTGTGAGGAAGATCGTTGACCAGGGCCACCACGTCATCGTCATCCCCAAGGTAGTCATCCAGCGACGTCAGAGCTTCATCGCCCAGCTGGGCCAGCGACCCAGCCACCACCGAGTCAACACCAGCACCCCCACCCTTGACAGCGCTCCACTGGCCCGAGGCAGTACCGGGAGAAGTGGTAGGTCGCCCACCTCCCAAGTAATGAACAGCCAGAGCAGCAACCACCACCAGCACTGCGACCCCCGGAACAAGCCCAAAGGCCACCCGCCGGCGCCAGGAGCGGCCCTGACCGCTCGAGCGCTGCCTTACCACTTGCTCAAAGCAAGACCAGTAGCCGTCCGGCTGCTCCGGAACGGGGTCGTGCTGGAAAGCGGCGATGGTACGGCGCACCGACTCGACATACCCCCGGCACGTGCTGCACACGGCCAGATGACGCTCCGCTTCGCGCGACCGCTGCTCGGTCAGGGTGCCATCTACGAAGTCTATGAGGTCTTCATGGCTCCAGGCTGCGCATTCGCGCCCCTTGCCCGGCTCACCTCCGTCCGCCGTGCGTTCTTTCCCGCGTGAGTCCATCATGGCCGATTGACCTCCCCAAGCACCTGCCGAAGCCGCTCCACGGCAAAGTGGAAATTGGCTTTGGCAGCTCCCACCGAAGTGCCCATCGCCCCGGCGATATCGGCGAAGGCCAGCTTGTCGTAGAACCTCATCACGAATACGGCCCGCTGTTTGGGCGGCAAGTGCTCCAGGGCCCCAGTGACCAGGCCCCTGAGCTCGGCGATCGAACCCTCTCCCGGAGCGTCCTTGGCAGCAAGTCGGGCCTCAACATCAGCGAGCGGCACCATCACTGGACGCCGCCGCTTGAGCACGGACAGGCACATATTGAGGGCGATCCGGTAGAT